>JALEJO010000097.1 GCA_022769365.1 Oscillospiraceae bacterium
AATGAGTAATTGGTCTGAAGTTATGAATGCCATAAATCAATCTGAAGAATGCTTAAAAGCTACGCTTAATGGTGATTCCGAAACTGTTGCAAGAATAATTGAACAAACTCACGAAGAAAATACATCTATTATAAAATATAATGATGAAAATTCACTTGCTTGTGTTGTAACTTTAAGCTATTATACTGCAAGAAATAAATATTTCACAATCAGAGAATTACCAACAGGTAAAGGCTATGCCGACATTGCTTTCATTCCAAGAAAAAATGAAAATGTTCCCGCAATAGTTGTTGAACTAAAAAAAGAACAGTCTCCTGAAATCGCATTAAAACAAATTCGAGAAAAAAATTATTTTGAATGCTTGAAAAATTACAGCGGTGAAGTTTTACTTGTTGGACTCAATTATACTACTGATAATGACACAGGTTACAAAAATCATACTTGCAAAATTGAAAAAATAGTAAAATGAAAGGAGGAAAAATCTATGGGAATATATTTAAACCAAAATAACGATTTACTAACCGATGACAGAAAGAAAAAAATTTATATTGATAAATCTAATATCATCATTCATACAAACGCATATATAGATGAAGCAGAAAAATATATTTGCGTCAGCCGACCAAGAAGATTCGGCAAGTCAATGGCTGCAAATATGCTTGTTGCATATTACAGTCGTGGCTGTGATTCGAGGAAATTATTCAGCGACCTTGAAATTTCAAAAGACCCGACTTTTGAAAAGCATTTAAATAAATACAATGTAATTCATCTTGATATGAATGATTATGATTATTTATCAGTGAAAGATGCAATAGAAGAAATTTCATCTGAAATTATTGAAGAACTGATTGAAGAAAATTCATTTTTGAAAGATGTTCCAAATTTAAAACTGATAAAAGCCCTTGAAAAAGTCTTTATTAAAACAAGAATTCCATTTGTTTTCATAATTGATGAATGGGATTTGATAATGCGAAAAAAAAATTACAATTCACAAGATCAGGAAGATTATTTAAGTTTTCTTAAACGTCTTTTAAAAGGAAAAAGCTATGTTGCTCTTTGTTATATGACAGGTATTTTGCCTATTAAAAAATATGGTGAACATTCTGCACTTAATATATTCACTGAATATTCTATGGAAAATCAAAGAAATCTTGCTGAATACACTGGTTTTACCGAAAAAGAAGTTTCTGATTTGTGTATAAAATACAACATGAGCATAGACGAAGCAAAAAAATGGTATGATGGATATGACGTCTGTGGAATTGAAACATACAATCCACGTTCTGTTGTTATGTCTATGACTTGGCATAATTTTGAAAATTATTGGACTAAAACAGAAACATATGAAGCCTTGAAAGTATATATTCAAATGAATTTTGATGGATTAAAAGACAAAATTGAACTTATGCTTTCAGGTGAAAAAATCAAAGTAAACACAGATAAATTTCAAAATGATATGACTACTCTCAGCAGTTCTGATGATGTTTTGACGCTGCTTATTCATCTTGGTTATCTGACTTATGACCTTAATAAAAAACTTTGCTGGATACCCAATGCAGAGGTTCAGCAAGAGTTTATCAACTGTATTGAAGATGGTGGTTGGTCTGAAGTTATGAATGCCATAAATCAATCTGAAGAATGCTTAAAAGCTACGCTTAATGGTGATTCTGAAACTGTTGCAAGAATAATTGAACAAACTCACGAAGAAAATACATCTATTATAAAATATAATGATGAAAATTCACTTGCCTGTGTTGTAACTTTAAGCTACTATACTGCAAGAAATAAATATTTCATAATCAGAGAACTACCGACAGGAAAAGGTTATGCTGACATTGCTTTCATTCCAAGAAAAAATGAAAATGTTCCCGCAATCGTTGTCGAACTAAAAAAAGAGCAATCTCCCGAAATCGCATTAAAACAAATTCGAGAGAAAAATTATTTTGAATGCTTGAAAAATTATAGTGGTGAAGTTTTACTTGTCGGACTCAATTATACTACTGATAATGACACAGGTTACAAAAAGCATACTTGCAAAATTGAAAAAATAATAAAATAAAAACGAAAGCCGATAGCTTAAAAACTATCGGCTAATTTTTATAAAATTTCTCTTGCCTTAGCAAGTGCAACTTCTACCGTCTTATCCATATCGTAATACTTATATTCACCAAGTCGTCCGCCAAAAATTACACTATTTTCAGCTTCTGCAAGTAATTTATATTGTTCATATAATGCACTATTTTTAGCATCATTAACAGGATAATACGGTTCATCTCCGAGTTTCCATTCAGATGAATATTCTCTTGAAATAACTGTTTTGGGCAGGTCATTTCCATTTTCATCTTTACCAAACTCAAACCATTTGTGTTCAATTATTCTTGTCCAAGGGGTTTCTTTGTCTGTATAGTTTACGGCTGCATTGCCCTGGAAATTTGGTTTATCAAGAATCTCATTTTCAAATCGGACACTTCGATATTCAAGAGTTCCAAGTTTATATCCAAAATATGCGTCAATTGGACCGGTGTAGATAACCTTTTCAGCGAGTTTATCAAGTTCTTCTTTGCTTTTAAGATAATCAACATTAAGTCGAACTTCTATTCCTTCAAGCATTTTTTCAACAAGTTTTGTATATCCGCCAATCGGAATTCCCTGATATAAAGCATTAAAATAATTGTTGTCAAAAGTCAAACGAACAGGTAAACGCTTGATGATAAATGCAGGTAAATCCTTGCAATCACGTCCCCACTGTTTTTCTGTATAGCCTTTTACAAGCTTTTCATAAATGTCACGTCCAACGAGTGATATTGCCTGTTCTTCGAGATTTTTTGGTTCACCAGTAATCTCTTTTTTCTGTTCTTCAATTTTTGCAGCCGCTTCTTCAGGAGTTACGACACCCCACATTTTATTGAATGTGTACATATTGAAAGGCATCGAATAAAGTTCACCTTTATAATTTGCAACCGGTGAATTTGTGAATCTATTGAAGTCAACAAAACTTGTTACATAATCCCAAACCTCTTTGTTATTGGTATGGAAAATATGTGCACCATATTTATGTACATTTATTCCTTCAATCTTCTCTGTGTAGATATTTCCGCCTATATTTGGGCGTTTATCTATCACAAGTACACTCTTTCCGGCTTTTTTTGCCTGCTGGGCTATCGTTGCTCCGTATAATCCGGAGCCGACTATTAAGTAATTGTAGTTCATTTAATCTCCTTATTTAAATCTTTTTAATCTTACTAATAAATTGCAAGAATAGTTCATTTACAAGTTTTTCCTTCATCACAATAAGTACAACCCCATATACAACAAAAAACATAATAGCAGATATAAGTAATGTTAAGAATGATCCCAATTCAAGCCACAATGTCCAGATTGATGCACATATGGCTATAATCAAGGCGATTACAATCTTATAATATTTTATAGATACAAAGGCTGAGTTAACTTCTTTTCTAAGAATAATATATTGCACTAGTAAAACTGAAAACTCTGCAACTAATGTGCCAATTGCAGCGCCTGTCGATTGGCATATAGGTATTAAAATTGCATTAAGAATCAAATCTACAATTGCTCCAACTATTTCAGAATATAAAACATATTTTTCTCTACCTGTTGGAACAAGAATCTGTATTCCCAGAATATTTGTAATACCGATTAAAACTAAAGTTGGCATAATCACCTGCATCGGAATAATTGCACCAGTGTATGCACTACCTGACAAGAAATATATTCCTTGCTTTGCAAAGATTATAAAGTAGACAGTTAAAGGAACTGCAAGTAAGAATACAAAATTTAATGCTTTCTTAGTGATTTTTCTAAAATCGTCCATCAAATTATGTTCTACATAGTAACTTGCTCTTGGTAACAAAACAGTGCCAAGTGATGTAACGATACTTACCAATATAGTTTTTATCTTTACTGCTGCACTATAATATCCTACGTCATCATCTGTTGCCATAAAGCCAAGCATCACAGTATCCAAATGTGTATAAATTGTCGTAGCACACGCCATAGCAAAAAATACACCAACTGCTTGAAAATGCGGCTTAAAATTATAATATTTTAGAGGCTTTAGGCTAATATATTTATGAACATTAACAAAATTAAATATATTAGAAGCACAGCTTGCAAAAATACTTATGCCACCATAAATTACATAATCTTTCTGTTCATGTACAAGCAAGAACATTGCTATAAGTGCAATAAATTTAAAGATTATGGAACGTATTGTAATATAAGTATATTGTTCAAGTGCTTTATATAACCATTCCATTCCAATTGATGTAAGTAAAATATTGGCACTTACAATCAAATACAACATTCTACCATTTTGTAATCTTGGAACAGTAAATAAAAGCACAAATAAAATTATGTAGGATATTGCACTCATTACTAAATTAATAATGAGCAACTCCTGTGCTGTTTTGGTAAGTTTTTCTTTATCATCTCTTACCTTTGCACATGCTCTAATACCATAAGTAGGTATACCCAGCTGTGCAAACATCGTAAAATACGAAATCAATGATGTTGCAAAATTCACTTTGCCTATTCCCACAGGCAATAATATTCTTGATACATATGGGAATGTTATTAATGGAAAAATGAAGCTCGACATTGTCAATATCGCATTCATTATGAAATTAAGTTTTAACGATTTTTGTTTTTGCATTCTTTCCTTTCCAACAATCCTAAAAAATTATTACTTTTGAGTCATTATGAGTAATACTATTGCATATAACCCAAACTAGTATATTGTTTTTGTTTATACTTAATTGCTTTTTTTAATTATTAAAGATAGAGCTTTTTCAAGCATTCTTCCATTAATAATATCTTCTCTTATTTTTTTTACATTGTTGCTCATAATGCGATACTTATCATCAGTAAGATTTTCATAAATTTCAAAGATATCATCAATTTTATTTATAACATATCCTATATTGTTTTCTAAAACAAAATCAGCTAATGCAGCGTCACTCCATATAACAATAGGCATACACGCTGCTATATACATAGAAATCTTATGTGGATTATTATACATCATATACTTTCCAAAATTTCCAGTACAACTTTCTGTATTATCACCATCCCAAATCAGACCAAACTTTCCTTTAATTTTTTTATAAACAACTTCAGAATCAAATGAACCTTTATAATGAAGTTTGGCATTTTTTAATTCATCATAATTAATACCATAAACATTCACGCCTATATTTGTAATCTTTTCTGAAATATTGTAAATAAACCCTGATTTTGCAAGATTTCCAGCAAAACAAATCATATCTTTATCATTGCTATGATCATATAAAGTTTTATTATCAATTAAATAATCAAAGATTTGTAAATTTACTATTTTTTCTTTATTAATTCCATTTTTAATAAGAAATTTTGTCATTTTTTCGTTGTGTGAAATTATGCCATATGCTTTTCTAAGTTTTCTTATCTCCACACCTGAAAAGTTAGACATTCTTAATTCATAAAGGTCATGAATTACAAATACAATATTACGAATTTTTGTTAAAACCTCGGCAAGCCAGTTTAATCCTCTTGGTAATGGATACTGAACAATTATAATATCTTCCTTAGATACAGAAAATGTTGTTCTTAAAACTTTTAATGTTCGAACAATTCTATTATTTAATTTAACATCATATGGGGTTAATTTTGGGTAATTTCTTGAAAGAATCACTTCAACATCATTGCGTGCCTTATTTCCTGCATTTTTTCCCTTTGAATACGTCTCACTATAATAAAAAACACTCATAATTTCAACCTCCTAATTAAATTATACATACTTATTTTATTACCATCCTTTGATAAAAATGATAACAAAAACACATCATATGCTATATCCAGCAATTGTTGACCAACAAAGCTATTAACAGCAATCATAAAAATTACAAAGGGTAATAAGTAATCACATTTTTTAATACTAATTTTTGTTATATATGTAAATATTAAACACACACAAATTAAAGATATAACGCCATAAACAAGTATAATATTCATATATGAAGAGTCAATGAAAAAGTAATCTTTCGAGTCACCACCATGCATCTCAACCTTCTGACCAAATAACTTATACCCATACCTTAAGACACCAATTTTTGAATAATATAATCTATATGACAATAATGCATCCATTCTTTCAATAAATTTATTCCTTGGATATAGTATATAAATCTGTACCAAAATAACTGTAAATGCTGCAAATATAGAAATAGAGTATTTTAAAATTAGCTCTTCAATCCTGGTTATTCTCTTTCTTATTCTTTTTAAGTATAGCACGGCTGGAATCATCATTAATATGCATATTGTTCCAAGTCTTGCATCACACATTTTATATGAAAACAAAGCAATAATAACATATATAGGATATCTGTATGTAAATTTCTTATTTTCATAATTGCAAATATAAAAGTCGGCTAATAAGATGTAAAAAAATAAAGCAACCAAATCAGTAGCATAAATAAATCCAAAAGAATGCCTTACTACTGAACCTCTGTACACAATATTTTCGTCTATTAATCCAAGAAAAAACATTAACATAATAGCTACTATTGTTATTGTAGCTACTAATCTATATGTTTTAGCTATATTTATAAACTTTGCATTACTTGCACCTATCATTAACATGCCAATATCTAAAGCATTCCATCGACCAGAATGTAACTTTATTGCAACTGCTAAAAACAAAAAACATATGAGCAAAAGGATATTCAATAACTTATTAGAACTAGATTTAATTTTAAAAAATACCACAACCAATAACATAATTACTCTTGCAAAATATATAAGTATTCTACTCATATTTAATGTAGAATAGGTTATAATTGAAGAAAAAATAAAAAACGAAAAAACTATCAGATATGCAAATTCAGACAACTCTAACTTATTTCTTATTTCCAGTTTCATATTGATTCCTTTTTTTTGCTTCTTCAATTAACTGCTCAAACGACTCATACTTTGGATTATTATTTTTCAAATATTTCAAAGAAGTTTCATAATTTCTCATGCAATTCAACTGCTTTATATATTTTTCGCACATATCTTCATTCCCATTTGAAAATAAAAAGAAATATTCATTTAAATCTTTTTTTTCAGGATACTTTCCATATGTTTTTTTATATTCATTAATATAATTAATAGCTTCATTCTCTTGTTTCATCTTTCTTTTTTCATAAAACTGATCAAGAGACATGATTTTCCTTGCTGGATTACCTGCATAAACAGAATCAGATTCTATCCTACCACTAACTACTGAATTTGCCCCAATAATTACATTATTTCCTATTGTTGTTCCCGAAAGAACAGTTGCACCCCATCCTATAAAAACATTATTCCCTATTGTAACACTTTTTTGATTTCCTAATATTTCTCCATACTTTCTCTTTATTACGCTCCAACTATAGTCATGCGTTAAAATAGTTACAGGACCTGTAATCTGAACATCATTTCCTATCTTTAATAAATGCGGATTCTGATCATCTATAACCGTATTTCCCGGTCTAAATATCCTTACTCCTTCACCTATACAAGCACCTTTAGATCTCAGATAATTAATATATGTCTCACTTGAAGCTCTTTTTCCAAGAACAATTTTCCTTAAAATATCCTTTATCATGTTTACCACCACACTTTAAATAATTATGTTTTTCTCAATCAAAAAAGCAATTAATCTAACCATTTTATTTTTTATTAAATATATAAACACTTTCTGTTTGATTTCAAATTGTGTTATTGGACATTCTTTCACAATGTGCTGTACAAGTGAATCAGAACAAATCTCCTTTAATTTAGCTCTCTGTTTTTTTGAATTTTTACCTGATCTAATTTGCTTTTCCTGAACCATGCAACTTTTAAGATTTATAAAATAGTGACATTGTAACCTATTAATCGCTTCATTACTATCTCTAAAATTCAATTTGATACGTTTTTCAAGTTCAACATATAATTCATTAATCATTTTAAATCTGTTCTCTTTATATGTTTGAGTAATTGACGAAGGATTATATCTGTAATTATATCCCAAATTATCAACTATTACAACTTTTTTAGAAAATTTATAATATTCTTCATTAAATATGAGATCCTCAGAAATAAGTTCTCTTTCAGAAACAAATCTCAAATTGTTACCAATAATTATATCCATAGAATAAATCGAACCCCATACTGCCATCTTTAAACCGTCATGGCGTCCAGGCTTTGATCCAAACATTCTCAAAAAGCACTTGTCATAACATTCTTTTCCACTATATTCTCCAATGCCATAACTTTTTTTGTAAATAACATTATGTAAATCATCAACCTTCTTAAATCCAGATATAACAGTGTCCGCATTGAATAAAATAATTTTATTCATTAAATCTTCAATAAAATTTTTATCAAGATAATCATCTGAATCTACAAACATTACAAATTTTCCAGTAGCAATTTCAATTCCACTATTTCTAGCCTTACCAGCTCCCTCATTCTTTTTATGAATTACTTTAACCATTAAATTACTGATTGAATACTGATCGCAGATCTTCCCAGAACTGTCACTTGAACCATCATCTACAAGAATAATCTCAATATTTTTATACGTCTGCAACAAGAGCGAATCTATACACTCTGCAAGATACCTTTCGACATTATATACAGGAACAATAATGCTAACCAAACTACTCATTTTTTTTCCCTCTCTGAGAAATTTTCTTTGCTGGAACTCCAGCATATATACAATAAGGGGCAATATTTTTTGTTACAACTGACCCTGCTGCTACAATAGCACCATCTCCAATCTTAACACCTTTTAATATAACTGTATTCGCCCCAACCCAAACATTATTTCCAAGAACGACTGGACAACCAACAAGTTCTTTAGATATACTCTTTTCATTAAATTTGTGATCATGATCTATAATAACAACATTATTTGCTATCATGCAATTATCACCAATTGTTATACTTTTGTAAGCTGTTACACTACAGTTTCTATTAAAAAAACAATTGTTTCCAATTTCCATATTAGCATTCTCACCGCATCTCAAATATAATGGTCCAAGACATGATAAAAATTTTCCGATTTTAAGTGTGGCATTCTTTTTAAGAAAAAAATCTATTTTCCCTCTTAAAGAATTTATCATACTAATCTCTACTCTTTTTCCATATCTAATTTTACATAATGCATAAGTAAAAAGTGATTTCATTAATAAAAATGCTTTCTTCATTCTATCGTTTCCTCTATCTTTTTTCAAAAAATTCCTTTAAATATTCAAATGATATTTTCCGATTATCAATAATGCATTGATTAGTTTTTTCCCAATCAATTGAATTTAAAGAATCTATATCTTCATATTTATTTATAATTCTATTACCAATGTTATTTTCTTCAAGCAATGAAATAAGTCTTTCCATCTGCGCTTCCCCTTTTTTAGGAAAAATATAAAATTCTTTATTATATATTATGCTGAATACGGATGAATGAAATGAATCAGTGAATATATACTCTGCATTTCTAATGTATGAAATAAAGTCAGCTGGCGATGTATTCCATGCCTTTATGTCACCAAATTTAAGTTCGAATAAATTAGCATTTTCTGGCTCTAAAAATGGTATCGTTACTATCTTCAATTTTCTTTTTTTCGCAAATTTTTCAACAATTTTTTTTTGAGACTTTCCACATCTAAGAAAATATACAAAAATATAAGGACAGGAAATTAATCGTTTTTTAGAAATATCATCCCATACTTTTTTATCAACAAGAAATGTTGGATCAACAACCTTTAAACATTTTCTATCTTCTAAAATAGAATTAATAAAGTTTTTTCCAGATAATTCTCTGCATGATATCCCATCAAAATTTGAAAGATTAGTTCTGATTTTACTAATTTCTTCCGGATTTGCATTACTAATTCCAATACTCGGTGCATAAGCAACTTTAATTTTTCCAGTATCAACAAAAGTCAACCAGTACATACTATCGAGTTTTGTCAGTGTCGGATTCCATATTTGATCACTACCACATATAAATCCATCATATATCTTGTTAGATTCATATATACTTCTTTCATTATAAATCTTTTCAGATATTCTTAAATTTCTGCTGATAAACAAATTCATTGTAGCAGTTCTTTCTCTCATTTTAGGAAAGCAAAACTTCCAAAATGACCTCTTAAATGTTTTTGATATACCATTTTTTTTTATTTTTTTTATTAAATTGTTTCTATTTGCTGGATTACGATCATACTGAGAAATAATCTCACACTCAACGTTTTCAAAGTTGTTCATTACCTTCTGCAATGCAAATGCTTGAAGTATTGAACCATAATTATTTCGCCACCAAGTTATAACACCTATTTTCATCACTAAATCCTCTTTCTTATAATTTCTTTAATCTTCTCCCATGTGTACAGATTTATTTTTATTTAAATACATATAATTACGCCTTTTTAAGCACTAGTTCATTATTAATTTCCAACACTCTTCTTCTGTTTTCTATACGCAATTTAATTGTATTTTTGCCTTTTATCAACATCTAAAAGAGATATTATAATTCTCGGGTTCAAGAAACAAAATTAAAATCACTCTAAAACAATTCTAATAATTTCCAACGTAATAACATATCAAAAGATTAGCGTTGTATTTGATAATTTAATATTAACATTTTTATAAATGACTTTTATACGCATCCAAAAAGTCATTATAATAATCCTTTAATATCTTTGCATTTTCTTTTATATCATATCCCGCATCAATAATTTTTTTTATATTACTACATGACACAAGATTTCTATCAATTTCATTAATCTTAGACGTCAATTCAAGTATATTATCAACCCAACAATTTGTATCATCTATGGACAAAAACGTCATATTTTTACTTATATTTGATTCTTTAGAAACCTTATTGGATACCAAAATTGGTAATCCAGAACTTTGTGCTTCTATAAGTACTACAGGCAATCCTTCATACAATGATGGCAAAACAAAAACATCCATAGCTTGCAAATAATTATTTACATCTGCTGTCTTACCAAGAAAAACCACCTGTTCAAAAACGCCAAGTTTTCTAGCCTTGTTAATCATTTCCTCCATTAAAATCCCATCACTGATTAATAGAAGCAAATAATTAGAATTTTTCTTTAAAAGTTTAAAATAAACGTCCAATAAAAATCTATGATTCTTCTGTTCTATAAAATTTCCTACATGTCCTATTACAGTTTTATTACCAGCATTTAACTTTAACCTATATTCTTCACGAATTAATATGTTAAATTTATATTCATTTGTATCTATTCCATTTTTAAGTTCTATGAAATTCTTTTTACCATATAACCATTTTCCAGCATCATTACCACATGCAAAACTATGTGTATAACATCTACCAAAAAAAGGATTAAACACCCTATGAAGCAATTTATGATTACATGTGGTATTATGAGAGTGAACTATCCTAATAGGAACTTTTTCTAAATATGCAGGCAAAACATCCAATAACATCATTGAACTATTACCATGTATATGAATTATATCATATTTTCCATCCCTAAGAATTTTTCTCAATTTGTAAAAATACTGTATTATGTTACCTTTCCTATTTAATTGATAGCAAACGGAATGATTTGCTTTAAACTCAGCTTTATAATCATCAGATACTTCATTTGGCACTACAAAGTCAATTTGCATATCTGCTTTATCCATGTTTCTATAATAATTCAAGATCACAGATGTAATTCCATTAAATCTAAACCTCACAGTTGAAACAACAAGCACTCTCATATCTTCTGTCCTCTCCTCAAAATCTTTTTCAATTTTCTCTTCATTTTGTGAGGAATTAAACTTTTTATTATGGATTTATATTTTTTAAACTTAACACTCTTCTGAAAATTTTTTTCTATTGCAGAATAACCGCCATTTTTATACATTTCAATAATATCAACACGACGCAAATCGTACTTTGTTGGTTCATTTAACTGAGTATTATATCTTGAAGCTTTTTCAAATGTTGAGTCAAACAATTTAAATAAACCAGCATTATCATCAACAAACTTTATACCTCTTTGGGTATTAGCAATAACAACAGAAACTCCCTTAAAATCATCTATTTTCTTGCCTTCAATAAGCTCAGGATGCTCTCTTTCTATTCCCCAATAATCACCTATTGTAAGATCTCCGGGTCTATTTTTACACGCATACTTACATGAATAACAATTCTCTCTGTATATTACCCCATTTAAAAAATAGTACATATACGATGATGTAGAGGAATAAACTCTTGATTTTTTATCATTACTATTAATAACAGAAGAATAGATTCCCCATCCAAATGATTTGTCTCTAAAATTAAATTCGCATATGTCCTTGTTCTTTTTCAATATATCAATATAATCTTTGAACATCTTATTTGAAGGTACACCGTGACATATCAAATCAATGGTAATCAAATTATCATATTCTTTGCCAAGGTATGATTTTAATCCGGCTACCTGACATGGACAACCTGAGAATAAAACAATCTTACCGCTTACCAGCTTCTTTTTTACTTCTCTAAATATTAGCTCTGTATCTGATTGTGTGTACTTTGAACCTTGTACTTTATGCAAATCATCAAAATTCTCAGCTAAAATATGATGTACATTAAAATTATTATCAAACGCTGCTCCAACTGCACAACCGCCCTGTTCAACTACAGATTTAGCTAAGGTGTAAAACGCTCCGCCTGATGATGATTTTTTTAACGTTTCCTCATCTTTTGATACCGCTACCCAAGTCCTTAAAGGTACATTTTTTTCTTCTTTATTTTGATATGCACATACTTTTTGGCACATCTTACAATTTATACATTTTGTATCGTCTATTTGAGGGTACAAAAATCCACTTTCATCTTCATTCATACTGATTGCATCTTTAGGACAGACATTCAAGCATGCTCCACATGCACAGCAATCTTTTTTATTTTTAAATAATTCTGGCATTTCTTTTCTATTTTCTGTCATTATTTACTCCAACAATCTGATCTTTTAAATAATCCACTGCTTTTTTTCTCTCTATATTTATAGTTTTGTCAGTTTCACAATAATCTATCTTCTTCAATAACATTGATGATATATCAGATAAATCTGCGATTTCACGGTCATTTAAACTTAACCTTTCAAGTAAATCTACCAATTTTTCAGAGTTGCCATATCCATTTCTTCTAACAACAGAAACAAATTGTCTGTGTGTGATAACAGATAGTATTGTACCGTGAAATGTATCAGTAATGACATAATCTGCATTCTGAAAATACGAGATAACTTCAAAAGCGTTACAATCCACAAACTTATCACAAGCATTCTGAACGCCACCTATGCAATAAATTTTCAGATTATTTTGTTTTGAAAATTCTTTTATTTGCTTACACTCTTTATTTGTAAACCTTCCGGAATATCCATACAATACCAAGTACTTCTCTTTCTTAGACAATTCGGGTATTTTATTACATTTTCCTATATAATTGTACATAAGCACCGGATCAAGATTGTATTCTGGTTCATTCCCTGTAAGTTTTTTTACTATATTTCCGCTGTTGTTATCTCTTACTGATATTCTATCAAATTTGCAAAGACACTCTGACAATATATCCCTTATTCCATATTTTTCAATTTTATCAATTGTAGTATTCCCAAAAGATGCTGCATATGAAATAAGTTTTTGGGAATTATTATTTTTTCCAAACAAATCAAGTGAAAAACCTACATTAGAATTACTTTGAACGCAATTAAATACTTCATCACTTCCAATAACCAGTAAATCTATTTTAGGATTATAATTTGCTTTTTCAGTTATCCCAAGAAGCGGATAATGCTTCCCAGCATAATTTTTTTATACAAAAGAAATTTTACCTTATTTTTAAAAGATGCTTTGTAAGACAAAGTCTCAGTAATCTTTGATATTTTTCTTTTAAACCCAACACTTTCTGAAGATTCAACAAGGCATTTTCCGGGATGATAATCTACAAATTCAA
>JALEJO010000098.1 GCA_022769365.1 Oscillospiraceae bacterium
AAAAAACTATTGACTTTTAAATTCTAATGTGATATAATAAAGTCTAGATGTACAGCGTTGACGAGATTGACTGCGGTGGTCTTGCAATACAGAGAACGAGGGTAAGCTGAGAACCTCTTTGCAAAGAACGCAGGTGCTGCCTCCGAGCTTCTGATGAAAGTCAGGCGTATTTTCTGCGTTAAAGAAAATCGAGGGAGAAAATTATGATTTTCTCTGAACTTGGGTGGTAACACGAAAGCCTTCGTCCCATTTGGCGGCGATGGGCTTTTTTTATTTCAAGCTGTAAATAATTTAAAATTTTAAAAAGGAGCATATTTTTATGCAGTATCGTGGATTAAACGAACTTAGAGAACTTTTCCTTTCATTTTTTGAAAGCAAAAATCACACAAGACTTCCAAGTTTTTCACTTGTGCCACAGGGAGATAAGAGCCTTCTTCTTATAAATTCAGGCATGGCACCTCTTAAAAAATACTTTCTCGGACAGGCAACACCTCCTAACACAAGAGTAACAACTTGCCAGAAATGTATCAGAACACCTGATATTGAAAGAGTTGGTAAAACTGCAAGACATGGCACTTATTTTGAAATGCTTGGTAACTTCTCTTTCGGTGATTATTTCAAGAAAGAAGCAATTGAATGGGCATGGGAATTTTTCACAGAAAAAGTCGGTCTTGAAAAAGACAAGCTTTATATATCAGTTTTTAAGGATAAAGATGACTATGATGAAGAAGCTTACAAGCTTTGGACAGAACATATAGGCGTTGATCCTACACATATGGTTCACTTCGGACGTGAAGACAATTTCTGGGAACACGGTTCAGGTCCTTGCGGTCCATGTTCAGAAATTTATTATGACAGAGGTCCTGAAAAGGGCTGCGGCAAGCCTGATTGTAAAGTAGGCTGCGAATGTGACAGATATGTTGAAGTATGGAACCTTGTATTCAGCCAGTATGACAGCGACGGAAACGGTCACTATACTGAAATGGAACATAAGAATATCGATACAGGTATGGGTCTTGAAAGACTTGCCTGCGTTGTTCAGGGCGTTGACAACTTATTTGAAGTTGATACAGTTCAGAACATTATGAAACACATCAGCCGAATTGCAGGTATTGAATACGGTCAGGACGATAAAACAGATGTTTCACTCCGTGTAATTACAGACCATATAAGAAGTACAACATTTATGGTAGGCGACGGCATACTTCCTTCAAATGAAGGCAGAGGCTACGTTTTAAGAAGACTTTTAAGACGTGCTGCACGTCACGGCAGACTTCTCGGAATAAAGGGAGCTTTCCTTTATAATGTATGTGATACTGTTATAAATGAAAACGAATCAGCTTACCCTGAACTTCGTGAAAAAGAAGAATATATCAAGAAAGTTATCGAAAAGGAAGAAGAAGCTTTCGCTAAAACAATCGACAAAGGTATGGAACTTCTTAATGGTTTCATTGAAAAACTTGAAGCAGAAGGCAAAAAGACACTTTCAGGTGATGACTGCTTCAAACTTAGTGATACATACGGCTTCCCTATCGACCTTACAATTGAAATTGCAGCTGAAAAAGGTCTTGATGTTGACCATGCAAGATTTGATGAACTTGTTGCACAGCAGAGAGAAACAGCACGTGCAGACCATCTTGCAAAGGCAAATTCTTCATGGGCAGACAACAGCATAAAGATTGATGCACCAAAGACAAATTTTGTAGGATACAAAGAAACATCTGCAAAGGCAAAAGTTCTTGCAATTTATAATGATGGAAATAAAGTTGATGAAGCTGTTGAAGGCGATGATGTAACAATCGTTCTTGACACAACTCCTTTCTATGCTGAAAGCGGCGGACAGGTTGGAGATACAGGTAAAATTGCAACAGCAGACACAGTTGCAGCAGTTTCTTCAACAATTAAAAATGATGAAGGTCACTTCCTCCACATCGCCTCAATTACAGAAGGCGTTTTAAGAACAGGTGATACTGTTTCAGCTGAAATTGATGTTGAACGCAGAAAGAGCATAATGAGAAACCACACAACAGCACATATTCTTCAGGCAGCACTCAGAGAAGTTCTTGGCGACCATGTACATCAGGCAGGACAGCTTGTTAATGAAGAACGTGTAAGATTCGACTTCTCACATTTTTCTGCACTTACTCAGGAAGAACTCAAAAAAGTTGAAAACATAGTAAATGAAAAGATTCTTGACGCAATTGAAGTTACAACAAAGGAAATGCCTATCGAAGAAGCAAAGAAACTCGGTGCTATGGCTTTATTTGGTGAAAAATACGGCGACATAGTAAGAGTTGTTTCAGTTGGTGACTATTCAGTTGAATTCTGCGGCGGTACACACGTTGACAACACAGCAAAAATTGGTCTTTTCAGAATAATTTCCGAAACATCAGTTGCATCAGGTGTAAGAAGAATTGAAGCTGCAACAGGTAAAAATGTTCTTGAACTTCTTGATTCTTACTATAAAACAATCACAGCTTCAGCTGCTGCACTTAAACTCCCTGGAATAAATGATATTCCTGAAAAATGTGCATCTGTTATGGCTGAACTCAAGGCAAAAGATAAGGAAATAAATGCTCTCAGCAGCAAACTTGCAGGCAGCAAGCTCAACAGCATTCTTGACTCTGCTAAAGAAGTAGAAGGCGTTAAGATTATCTCTACAATGATAAACGGTGCTCAGGCAAAAGACCTTCAGGAACTCGGCGATCAGGTTAAGTCAGTTGACGGTGCTGTAATAGCAGTATTTGCTGGAGTTACAGGTGAAAAAGGCACTTTATATTGCGTTGCAACAAAGGCAGCACAGGAAAAAGGTGTTCACGCAGGTAAAATTGTTCAGAGAGTCGCTGCTATAACAGGCGGTAAGGGCGGCGGAAGACCTGACCACGCAATGGCAGGTATCGGCAAAACATATATGACAGATGAAGCTCTTATGTCTGTTGAAACAATAGTTAAAGATTTTATTAAGTAAGAGGTGTTTAAAATGGCAGATTGCTTATTTTGTAAAATAGTTGCAGGTGAAATTCCAAGCACTAAAATATACGAAGATGATTTAGTATATGTATTTGCTGATATTGCACCTATCGCACCTATACATTATCTTCTCATTCCAAAGAAACATATTTCAGGTGCATCAGAAATAAATTCTGAAAATTCATCTGTTGTTGCACATATTTTTGAAGTTGCGGCAAAAATTGCAGCTGAAAAAGGCATTTCAGACGGATACAGAATAATAACAAACTGTGGTGAAAACGCAGGTCAGACAGTACCTCATCTTCATTTCCATATGCTCGCAGGAGTAAAAATGGGCTGGGGACCTGAATCTGTTCAGGCAGCTGAATAATTAAAAACATTTTAATAAAATAAGGAGAGATTATTTTGAAGAGAAAGACGTTATTTTTAACTATCCCTTTTATAATCTCTCTTTTTATTATTTTTCAAAATATAAAATTATATGTTATTTTGTTGTGTGTATATTTTTTTGCAGGAATTATATTAATAAAACTGAAAAAAATGCAGATAAAACAGTTCTTTGTAACCATTCTATCTTGTATACTTGCTTTTTCTATATTTTCAGGCTATAATTTGTCAAAAAACGAATTAATAAGCAGATATACAACCGGAATACATACTTTTTCAGGAAAAATAACAAATATAAAAGAATATGCACAAGACAAAACATCATATACATTAAAAGGAAAATTTGAAAACGGGAAAAAAGCTGTTTTATCCGTATATACAGATAATATTGGAGGAAAATACGGAGATATTATAACTTTAAAATCAGATTTTACAACTTACGAAAACAGTTACCTGTTTTCATCTTATAATTATAATGCAGGCAAAAATATATATCTGAATCCGCAAAATATCGAAGAAATAAGCTTAAAAAGCAATGATTCTGCAAAAAACAGATTAATCTGCTCGATAAAAGATTACAGAAAGCAAATTTCATCAAAAATTAATCAAAAATACGGAACAACAACCGGCAGAATTGTAAACGCTATGATGTTTGGAGATAAAACAAATCTCGATGATAATCAGAAAAATGCTTTTTACAGAACAGGTATAGGTCATGTTATGGCTATATCAGGACTTCATCTTGTATTTTTTATAAGTCTGATATGCTTTATTTTAAAAAAATTCAGGATTCCTAAAATATTAACATTTTTGATTTCGATTATTGCAGTTATTTTGTTTTCAATATGTGTTGACTCCCCTGTTTCGGTTATTCGTGCGGGCGTGATGATTATTTTATCAAAACAAGCTGAACTTATTTTCAGAAAAAACGACCCTTTGAATTCCCTTATGCTTTGTGTATTTTTTATGCTGTTGGTTCAGCCTTATCTTATAATAAATTCATCTTTCCTGCTGTCTGTTTCAGGAACATATGGTGTAAGCGTTGCCGCACCTTATTTTGTTGAAAAAATAAAGAAACATTATAACATTCCGAAAATTCTTAATTCACTTATAACTATGATTTGTGTTTCTTTATGTGTTTTCCCAGTTTCTGCAATGTTTTTTGATGAAACTTCAATTATTTCTCCTGTCAGCAATATATTTTTAGTTCCTATTTGTATGGCTGTTTTGTTTTTGTCGTTTGTTATATTTTTAATGGCAGGATTCACCACGATTATGGTGATTTTTAAACCTGTTATTAAATTGCTTGTTTTTATAATCACAAAAATAACAGATTTTACGGCTTCTATGCCTTTTTCACATATTTCATTTGGAAAAAATTATTTTGGTACAGCTTTTCTTTTTATGGCAGCAATAACAGCGGTTATCTATTTATTATATAAAAATCCGAAATTTACGGCTTTTACTATTTCTTTTTCAATATTTGCATCATCTGTTTTATATTTTTATGATTCTGTAAAAGAAAAAAATTATCTTAAAATCGCTGTTTTAGGCGACAATAAAAATTGTGTGGCAATAATAAGATATAAAAATACAAATATAGTTTATGATATGACAGGAAAATCCAATTCCGCTGATTATGCACAAAAATATATTCAGCAAAACGGAATAAATAATATTTCATCTCTTGTTTTGAATAAAAATCAGGCTTATTCAGCTGCTTTATTTAATGAAACTAATATCTGCACAGACATTTCATCTGTTATTATGCCGTCAGAATATAAAGACTGGATATGTAATTCAAAAATTTCAAACTGCACACCTACATATACAAATGGAAATTTAAGCATTTCTCAAAATGATTTAAATATTGAGAGTAAAACAGATATGCTTTTTATATTTTTTGATAATTTTAAATTTGCATTATGCGAAAAAACAGATGATTTAAATGAAAAATGCAATGCAGTTTATATATACGGCGATAAAACAAATAACTTTTCAAATTACGAAACAAATACATTTTCAGGCAAGAAATTTTTAAATATGGCAGATATAAAATATTATCTGAAACATCGCAGAACAAATTTTTCACATTTAAATTCCCCTTTTGATACAATGCTTGAAATGAATTATATGTTTTTGCCAAAGTATTCCTGCAATTACAATATTGAATTTTTAATTGACAAAAACGGAAAATTGACAGAAAGGAAGATAAAATGAGTTCGGTAAATCAGAAACAATTTCTGAATGAACTAAATTCAGGAATGGTTTATAAAATATACTATATTTATGGAAATGACACTGCACAGGTTATAAATTCCACAAATTCCCTTATTAAAAAAATTATGGGCGATTCGGGCAACGATTTTGTAAAACGATATGACGGTACATCGTCAATTGATATGAATGAATTATCCGATTCAATAAATATGTATCCTTTCGGCTGTCAATATAATTGTATTGTTATAAATGACTGGAATTGCGAAAAGAAAAAAGCTGATGAAAATGATAAACTTTTAAAAACATTAAAAAATGACCTGAATGATACTACCGTTTTGATTTTTAATGCAACAGGTTTCGATGTCTGCGACGGCAAAACAAAACCAACTGCAAAAAATAAAAAATTAATAGATTTTGCAGATAAAAACGGCGTTTCCGTTGTATGCAACATTAAAGATGCATATGAAATGGCAGTTGATATTATGGAATATGCAAAATCAAAAAACTGTTCAATTTCAAGAAAAAATGCTGAACTCGTTGCAACGGATTGTCTTTGTCAGACCGATTCCGTTTATAATGAAATGGACAAGCTTTGTTCCTACACTCTAAAGGGCGAAATAAAACAAAGTACAATTGAAAAACTTGTTACCAAACAGGAAAATATGAAAATATATGCACTCACAAATGCATTAAGTTCGGGAAATGAAAATCAGATAATGCATAATTATAATGTTTTAAAAAACGAACTTGAAACTGAACAGATATTTTTTATGCTGTCTGATACTTTTATTCTTTGGTACAGGGCAAAATCTGCTATTGATTCTGGAATTTCTCCACAACAGGTACAAAGTGATTTTGGTTACAGGTTTTCTTTTCAAGTAACAAATGCTTTCAGAGATTGCAGAAAATTCAGCAGTAAAGTATTAAAAAAATGTATTATAATTTTACGTGATACTCAAAAAAGATTAAATTCTATGAGTAAAATAAATAAAAATGCTGAGGTTGAACTTGCACTTGTTAAAATAATAAAAATTATGAAAGGTAAAAATTAATATGATTACTTTAAAAGAAGCAGTTGTTGTTGAGGGTAAATATGACAAAATAAAACTTGCATCTTTTTTAAATGCTGTTATCATAACAACAAACGGCTTTGCAATATACAAAGATAAAGAAAAACTTGAACTTATAAAGTATTATGCAAAAAAAACAGGTATAATAATACTTACCGATTCGGACAGTGCCGGTTTTAAAATTCGTTCCTATTTAAAGGGTGCTATAAAAAAAGAATACATAAAAAATGTCTATATTCCTGATATTTTAGGAAAAGAAAAAAGAAAACTTCAACCATCTGCCGAGGGTAAACTCGGCGTTGAAGGAATAAATAAGAATATATTGCTTGAAGCATTCAAAAAGGCTGGGATAACATCTATAACTGATGAAAAAAGAGAACTTATTACAAAAACTGATTTATATTTTCTCGGTCTTTCGGGAAATCCCGACTCAGCAGAAAAACGCAGTATATTAAAAAAATCACTTAATATACCTGAATTGTTATCCACTTCTTCTATGCTTGATATTTTAAATACTATGATGAGTTTGGACGAATTAAAAGAAAAACTTATAAATCTTGGAATTTATAATAATGAGGAAACTGAAAAATGACAAACTTAATCTTTTTGTTTTTCTTTCTGCCTGTTGTATTTTTATTTTATTATATATCCAACGCAAAAATGAGGAAGGTCTGCCTTATAATTGCAAGTGTTATTTTTGTTTTTATACAGGATTTATGGCTTCCTGTTTTATATTTTATTTTATCACTGCTTGTATTCATATCGGGAAACATTTTGATTAAAATAAAAAATAAAGCACTTGGAAATACTGTTTTTGCACTTTTTTCATTTATATATATTTTAGTTTTCGGATTTTTTCATCTGAATGATAAAATTAATTTTGACATTCTCCAAAATAACATTATCTTTCCAATAGGAATTTCTTTCTTTATTTTAAAATGCATTATGTATTTAAATGACTGCAAAAACAAAGAAATAGTTTTAAAAAGTAATTTCTTTGATTTCCTGCTTTATATGTTTTATTTCCCTACATTTATACTTGGACCTGTACTCTCTTTTGATTATTTTGTTGCACTTCTTAAAAAAACAGATTTCAGATTCTGTAATGTTGGCAAGGGATTTTCTTTGTTTATGGCAGGTTTTTCGCTTAAAATAATTATTGCAGATAATCTCTATAAATTTGTGGATTCTGTTTTTTCTTTAAATACTTCTTCAATTTCTTGTATTATGATATGGTATACAGCAATTGCATTCTTTTTTTATATCTATTTTCTTTTTTCTTCATATTCAAAAATGGCGGAAGGTATGAGTCTTATTTTTGGTATAAAAATACCAAAAAATAATTACCCTTATTTTATGTGTGATACTTTCAATGATTTTTCAAAAAAATGGAATGTTTCCGTATCAAGAATTATTGATAAATCATTTTTAAAATTCAATGTTTCAGAAACTTCAAATATGTTTATTACAATTTTAGTCTGGTCCGTAATAGGAATATGGTTCGGATTTAATGTAAGAACGCTTTGTTTTGGTCTTATTATGGGAATTATTCTCGCTTTTGAAAATATTTTCGGATTAAACAAAGTTAAAAGCAAAAATTATTTAAGAAGAATTGTTGTTTTCACTTTTCTTTTTATAATATTTATTCTTTTGATGCCGATTGATTTTGATTTATTTACAAAATATATGGAAGCACTTATATGCAGGGGTGTTCCTTTGTGGAACGGTATATCCTCACATATTATTCAGGAATATTTTATTCTGTTTATTGTATCAATAATTTTAGCTTTAAATATAAGTAAAAATTATGCATATTCAAGAAAAAAGGCAAATGCGGCTGTTTCAATAATTGAAGGTGGCTTTTTGATTGCAAGAACTGCTGTTTTCATTCTTTCAGTTTGTATTCTTATTTTTAATGGTGGCAGCAGCACCGTTCAGATGCCATTATAAGAGGTTTTTCAATGAAGTATAAAAATAATATTCTTGGTTTTACAGCGGTTGCTATAATGGCTGTTTCGGCGGTCTTAGCTGTTTTAACGTGTATAAATATTGCTGACAGCAATAAACACATTTCAATGTACAACAACAATCCGCAGAAAATGATTGCTGATAATGTTCCTTTTTCAAAATATCTGAAAAAAGCCGGAATTATATCGAATGAAGTTCTTTCAGATGACATTATAAATAATATTTATTCAAATGGCAAAATGCTTTTGCCTGTTAATTTTGAAACAGATATGCAAAGTCTGAAAAAAACAGTTGATGATATAAATATAATTTCAGAAAAATTAAATGGGACATCTTATTTTACAATTGTTCCATCCGCATCAGCAGTATATTCAAATATTATGCCGCAAATTGATTCATCGGGCAAAGAAGCCGACAATATGGTTTATGCTTCTTCGTTGCTGGATAAACAAATCAAATTTATCAACATTTACAATACTTTGTGTTCTTCTGATGATAATTATATTTTTTACAGGACAGATTCTTTATGGACTTCCGAGGGAGCATATTACGCCTATAAAAGAATCATACGAAAAATAGGATTTACTCCTACAGATTATTCAGAATACAATATTATTCATATGAAGTCTGATTACTACGGAAATCTTTATGATTTATCGGGACTTAACAATGTTAGTTATGATTACATCGATAGATTTAAATCAACTAAAAAAACAAAAATATTAAACGTCATTCGTTCTGATGACACGCAAAATACTTCCGACAGCATTTATTATGATGAATTTCTTAACATAAAAGGCAAAGAACTATTTTATTACCTTGGCAATCCTTGTTCTGTTATTGATATTGAAACAAATGTAAACAACAACAAAACACTTCTGATTTTCAAAGATTCTTTCGCAAATGAAATGATTGAGTTTTTATCGCATCACTACAAACACATAACAATAGTTGACCCATCTCTTATTTCTGATGACGATATGGAACTTATTTTAAATAATGAATATACAGATATTCTATTTATATGCGGATATAAGACGGCTGAATCAGGTGGGTATTTTGCTAAAATAAGCAAATATCTTTCATAAACTATAAAAGACTCGGACGAAAATCCGAGCCTTTTTATAACAAAATAAATTTAATTACTTGTTTACAGCTTCCTTTAAAGCCTTACCAGCCTTGAATGCAGGTGACTTTCTTGCAGGAACGATAATTTCTTCGTGTGTATGTGGGTTAACACCCTTTCTTTCTGCCTTATCACGTACTTCAAATGTACCGAAACCAACAAGACTTACCTTTTCACCTGAAGTAAGTGCATCTGTGATTGAACCGATAACTGCACTTAATGCCTTTTCTGCATCTTTGTTTGTGTAACCGCCTCTTTCAGCAATCATTGAAACTAAATCTGTTTTTGTCATTTTATATGATCTCCTTAAAATAAAAGTTATGTGACTATTATACCGCATTTTAAGCTGATTGTCAATAATAAATTGGTATTTTTAAAAGAAATATTTTGTTTTTTGCCAAAAACAGAAGGGATATTTCTTGTTTTAAACTATTACCATATTTTTCGGCATAAAAAACGTTTTTAATAAAACAAATAACATAAATTTATTTTTATACGGATTTGTTTATTATGATGAATTTTCTTAAAATTATTGACAAATGTCATAAAATAATATATAATGTCTTATAGTGTTTATTAAAACACATATTTTATTTAATTTCTTAATGTATGGAGGATTTTTTATGGCATTTTGTAATCACTGCGGTGCAGAAATTGATGAAAATGCAGCTGTCTGCATGAAATGAGGATTTGCTCAGAACACACAAAACAACATTTCAGACCCTAATGCAAATGTGAACGATTCAGGAAGTTTTGGCTGGGCTGTTCTTGGTTTCCTTGTTCCTATTGTTGGTCTTGTACTTTTCTTGACATGGAAAAATACAAAGCCTAAATGTGCTAAAAAAGCAGGTATAGGTGCATTGGTGAGCGTAATTATCGGAGTTCTTTTCAATGTACTTGCGATTATTATAGGCGGTGTTGCTGCAAGTTCAGTATCAACATATGCAGCATCTTTTTTACTTGGCTGATTTAAATAAAAAATAAACAAAGCCCCGACTGCATCAAAAAGCAAGTCGGGGTTATTTTTATGTAAAAGTATTTATTTCGATTAAAAATCTACTTCTGTATCATAGTAGCAAGCCTTGAGAAGTTTTTCCATTTCTTCCTGTGTAGGAATTCTTGGGTTAGAACCTGTACAAGCGTCCGCAATGGCATTCTTAGCTATTTCAGGAAGTCTTTCAAGGAATACGTCTTCAGGAACAAATCCCTGTTCTGTAGGGTAGCTGTCGGCACCATAGTTCTTGATGCAATGTGGAATGTTGAGTTCATCATTCATTCCTCTAACGTATTCAATTAAAAGTTTTACCTTTTCATCATCATTTGAACCGCCAAGTTTCATATAGTCAGCTATAACACCATAACGCTTCTTTGCTGTTTCGTCCTTTGCATTAAATTCAATAACCTTAGGAAGATACATTGCATTAGCTGCACCATGAATAATATGTGCACCATAATCAGCAAATGCTGCACCTGTTTTATGTGCCATTGAGTGAACTATACCAAGAAGTGCATTTGAGAATGCCATACCTGCAAGACACTGTGCATTGTGCATTTTTGCTCTTGATTCCATATCACCATTATATGACTTGACAAGTTCAGCCTGTATCATTTCAATTGCGTGTATTGCAAGAGGATCTGTAAAGTCGCTGTTAGCTGTTGAAACGTATGCTTCAATTGCATGTGTGAGTGCATCCATACCTGTATGTGCTGTAAGCTTCTTTGGCATTGTTTCAGCAAGTTCAGGGTCAACTATTGCAACATCAGGAGTAATTTCAAAATCAGCTATAGGGTACTTTATACCGTTGTCATAGTCTGTTATAATTGAAAATGCTGTAACTTCTGTTGCTGTTCCTGATGTTGATGAAACTGCACAGAAATGTGCTTTTTTTCTGAGTTCAGGAATACCGAATACCTTACACATATCTTCAAAAGTACAATCAGGATATTCATATTTTATCCACATAGCTTTTGCAGCATCAATCGGTGAACCGCCGCCTATTGCAACTATCCAGTCAGGCTCAATTTCAAGCATTTTCTTTGCACCGTTCATAACAGTTGTAACTGATGGATCAGATTCAACACCTTCAATGAGTGAAACTTCCATGCCAGCTTCTTTAAGATAATCTTCTGCTTTCTGAAGGAAACCATTACGTTTCATTGAACCGCCGCCGACTACAATAACAGCTTTTTTACCTTTAAGATTTTTCAGGTTTTCAAGTGAACCTTTTCCATGATATACATCTCTTGGTAATGTGAATCTTGCCATAATAAATACTCTCCTGTCTAATAATATTTTTATTTTTGTTTTTTAAGCCAAATCTGATTTATATGCTTTTATTATGTTTTAAACTTAAAATATTAAGTATTAAATAAAAATAGTTTATTTCCATAAGCAAAAACCATTCTGACTCCGTTGTCTATATTATATCACTCAAACTCTTAAATGTCAAGATATTTCATTAAAATATCACAAAAGAAATCTTTTTTCAGCATTATATTTATTATTGAAATTGGAAAAGCAATTTGTATAATAATTATTTATCGATTTCTTTTGTTTTGCTGTTTTTCTTTTTTCTGAAATGTATTTCAGGTATTGCAACATTGTCATAAATCACTGATGTTTCTTCATCAGTTTTATCTGTTTCATTTTCCGTTTCATTTGTGTGTATTTCAGGAACTGCAAGATTTTCAGATTCAAATGTAAGATTCATTTTCTTTTTATCCATAGCAAAAACCTCCAAATAAATTACTAAAAAACTTTTAAAGCAGATTTATAAAAAATGTTACGCATAAACTGTTTAAAAAATCTGCAAACATAGAACCAATGATAGGAACAAGTATATATGCCTTTACAGATGGAGCAAATTTTTCAGTCAATACCTGCATATTTGCCATTGCATTAGGTGTTGCACCCATTCCAAAACCGCACGTACCGGCTGCAAGTATCGCCGCATCATAATTTCTTCCCATAACATTATAAACAACAAAATAAGTAAACAATACCATAAATATAAGTTGTCCGAGCAAAAGAATAAATAGTGGAAGAGCAAGTTCAGCAAGCTGCCATAATTTCAAAGTTATCATTGCTATTCCAAGAAACATTGAAAGACATATACCGCCGATGTCGTTTATTTCTCCGATATGAATATGAAATTTTCCCGTAAATTCACTTAAATTACGCATAATTGCTGCAACAATCATCGCACCTATATAAATTGGGAATGTCATACCTGTTTTTGATAAAAGCCATGAAACAATTGTTCCAAGTCCCATTGCAATTGCTATCTGGTATGCAGCAGGTGCATACATACTTACTGAACGATGCTTTTTCTCTTCTTCTTCAACAAGAGGTGACTCATCTTCAGGCATAACTGTTTTCAAAAGGTCATGCTTTATAATAAGTCTGCGTCCGAGAGGACCGCCTATAAGAGAACCTGCGACAAGTCCGAAAGTTGCAGCAGCTGTACATAATGTTGTTGCACCGCTTACCCCAAGGTCTTCGAGTACAGGTCCGAAAGCTCCTGATGTTCCGTGTCCTCCAACCATAGGTATTGAACCGGTACAAAGTCCCGTAAGAGGAGATAACCCCATAAGTTTTGCAATACCTACTGCAATGAAATTCTGTCCGACAATAAGCGTTATGATACAAATTAAAAATATAACAAGACTCAAACCGCCGCTTTTGAGTATTCTGAGATTTGCCTGAAATCCCACCGATGTAAAAAATATAACCATACAAACAGTTTTCAATGTTTCATCGAATGAAAATTCCACAATTCCTGTCATATATAAAACAAGCGACAATATCGCAAAAATCATACCTCCGATAACAGGTGACGGTATACAAAATTTTTCAAGCAGTTTTATTTTCTTCTTCATAAATCCGCCTAAAAACAAAACTCCGACTGCGGCAGCAAGTGTCTGATACATATCAAGTGATATTATGTGCATATTTTCTCCTTAATTTTCCGCAGTTTCAGAATTACTTTTTTCTGTACTGTCCATATTTTCATTAATATCTATATTCTGTTTTTTGTACCATTTCAAAGCACCATTATGAAAAGGTGTTTTTATTCCGCTTACAGCAAAATTATAGTCAAGTTCGGAAGCGGCTGTTGAATGTGCAATTTCAGAATTATTTTTAAAAAGAGTTGACAAAATCTGTTCGGCTCTTTCATCTGAAAGTTTACTGCTTGCAACCAAAACAGCTTTTACTCCAATTGTCTGTATGTCCTCTGTCTGACCTGCATATGTGTTTGCAGGAATTGTGCAGGCAGTATAGCCATTATAATTATTTATCATACGCTTTACTGTTTCATTGTCTAAAGGTATAACTCTTATTTCGGTATTTTTTGCAAGTTCCGTTATAGATGTTGCAGGTGCATCGGAAGTGAAAAATAATGCATCTATTTCTTTTGATTCAAGTTTTGAAGCTGCATCTGAAATAGAAAGATTGATTTTATCAACCATATTTCCTGATATTCCGTTAACACTCATAATATGTTCTGCATTTTTAACAACGCCTGACTCTTTTTCACCAACAGAAACTTTTTTTCCATATAAATCTGAAACTGAATATATATCGGAATCTTCTCTTACTATAATCTGACATTCTTCCATATATAACCCTGCCAGAGTTCGTATTTTACTGCATTTTGAATTCTGAAATGCTCCTGTACCGCTGTATGCATCATCAAGCATATCACTTTGCACAATTCCAATATCAAGAAAACCTTTTTCTATAAGTCTTATATTTGCAGCAGAACCCGCTGTTGCTTTTACATTTACTTTTATTTTATCATTATCTTCACTTAAAAAGTGAGAAAAAGTGCTGCCGTATAAATAATAATTTCCTCCAACATTTCCTGTTCCAAATGATAATCTACCACCATTTTCACACGAACACATAAATATCGAACAGGTTAAAACAAGTAAAATGCAAATAATACATCTGATTTTTTTCATAGTTCTTCCTTTCATAATATAGTTTATTCTGTTTTTATTATATCATATTTTGCCTTGAATTTCAATACTTTTGAATTCTTGTCAAAAAAATTTATTTCAGTTACAAATTACAAAAATCTCTTGACATTATTTTAAATATTAAGTATAATATTATTATATATTAATATGGAGGATACTGAGTTGGCAAATAAACAGTATGATTTAGATAAACAGCACGCAAAAGGAAAACTTCATGCAATTGAACGCATTGAACTTCTCCTTGATAAAAACAGCTTTACCGAAATCGGCAACGAAATTTCAGGATACGGTCACGCACTTCACCCTAATGAAAAACTTATTCCATATGACGGCGTTATAACAGGATATGGCACAATAAACAAGCAAAGGGTATTTGTATATTCACAGGATTTTACGGTTGTTGGCGGTTCTCTTGCAATGCGTCATGGATATAAAATTGCAAATACAATTAAACTTGCAATACAGGCAGGTTGTCCTGTTATCGGCGTTTTCGACAGTGGCGGAGCAAGAATACAGGAAGGCGTTATAGCCCTTGCAGGATGCAGTGAGATGCTTTATTATGATACAATGGCATCGGGTTCTGTACCGCATATAAGCGTTGTTGTAGGACCTTGTGCAGGTGCTTCAGCCTATGCACCAAGTATTTCCGATTTTGTTTTCATAGTCGATAAAATTGGTCAGCTTTTCGTAACAGGTCCTAACGTTGTTAAATCTGTTACAAATGAAGATGTTACAATTGAAGAACTCGGCGGCGGTAAAATTCATTCAAGTATTTCGGGTGTTTCCCACTTCTGCTATGATAATGAAAAAGACTGTCTTTCTGATGTCAGAAGACTTATTGATATTCTTCCGCCAAGCTATGTTGACTCTCAGAAAAATAAGGTAAATGAACTTCCTAAATACGAAAGAAAACTCATTTCAACAGGCATTGGCTCAATTATTCCTGACAATGAAAGAAAAGCGTACGATATTCATGATGTTATAAATGCTGTTTTTGATAAAGGCAGTTTTATTGAAGTCAGCAAGGACTTTGCAATGACTATGGTAACAGGTTTTGCAAAACTTTCGGGAATAACAGTTGGTATTATTGCAAATCAGCCGCTTATTAAAGCAGGTATAATCGATTGTGATGCAAGTGATAAGGCGGCAAGACTTGTACGCTATTGTGATGCATATGATATTCCTATTGTTACATTTGTTGATACTCCTGGATATATGCCTGGCCGTGAACAGGAACACAAGGGTCTTATACGTCATGGTGCTAAACTTGTTTATGCATATGCAGAAGCAACAACTCTGAAATTAACAGTCGTTTTAAGAAAAGCATACGGCGGTGCTTACATAGCTATGAGCAGCAGAAATCTTCGTGCCGATTTCATATATGCTTGGCCGACAGCCGAACTTGCTGTTATGGGTGCTGATGGTGCTGTTGCAATTCTTTATAAGAAAAAAGCAAAAGCAATAGAAGATGAAGCCGAAAGAAAAAAATATATGAGCGATAAACTTGAAGAGTACAAAGCACAGTTCTCAAATGCAAGAATTGCACTTGAAGAAGGTCTTGTTGATGAACTTATTCAACCTGAAGAAACAAGAGCAAAACTTTATTCGGCAATAAGTATTATGAGAAACAAGCAGAATCTTGAAGTTATCCCTAAAAAACATGGTAATATTCCGCTTTAACAGAACAAAAAGCCTCCCATTCGGGAGGCTTTATTTTAATTATATTCTTAATTTTTAACCTGTAATTTCTTTACAGCAGGTATTCTCTTGATAACAGCTTCGTAAACAAGAACTGAACCAACAACACCCATAATACCCTGAACGAGGTTGCCAAACATACCTGTTGCAGCTGTTGCAAAACTTCCATATAATGCAGCTTCAAAAAGAAAATATCCGACACACATAATAACTTCGGCAATGACTGCACTTATTATTCTTGAAATGAGTGAAGGTAATTTCTTATAAATAAGATTAAAAACAAAATATCCTTCAACTGCCATGAGTGCCTTTATAATCAATGTTGCAGGTGCATATGTGAAATAACCTGAGATAATATCGGCAAACATTGAACCAATTCCTGCCGCCGCACCGCCATAAACAGGGCCTAAAAGCCAACCTGAAACAAGGACAATACAGTCGCCAAGGTTAACATAACCTTTAGTAGGTGTTGGTATTCTGATTATCATTGTTGCAACACATACGAATGCTGCAAGTACTGCTGCAAATACAAGTTTGCGTAATTTTGCATTTTTCATTATAATTACTCCTTTTTTATTAGTATAGAAAATTATACTACAAATCTGGTTATATTTAAATATCCAGAATATTTTTATTTGATATATCCAGATATAATACCAGAATATTTTTGCAGAGCAATTTAAAAGAAAATAATCTATATTTTATAACCAGATAATAAAAAGGACTGCATTTGCAGTCCTTTAATAATTATACTTTTAAAATAAATCTGATTAATGAAACAACGTCTGCATTATCAAATTTTCCATCTGAATTGAAGTCGTATTTTGTAATATCTGAAATATTTTCAGAGTTTAAAGCTTCTCTCATAAGTGATAAATCTACAACATTAATCTTTTTATTTTCATCAATGTCACCTGCTACAACATTTGAAACATCAGGTTTTGTTTCAGTAGGTGCTAACGGAGTACCATAATAGTCAGATAAAGAAATTCCGTTCCCAGCCTCACCAAGCTTTATGTTATGGTCAAGACTTATAAATTTACCTTTATCATCCTGCCACAAAGAAGGTTTAACAAACTCATATTTTTCTTCGTCCCATTTACCAAAGTTATCATAAACAAGTCCGCCTGTATCGCCTGAATTTTCGTTGAAGCACCAGAAAGTATGGTTTATATGATTATCAATGATAAGCTTACGCAAATATGTCATCCAAAGTTTGTTTTTGCCGTCCTTATCGTGCTGAGTATCAAGGAATCCACCCCATTCACCTATAAGAAGAGGGGCAATTTTTTTATCCTGAATGAAGAACCAGTTATCATACCAGCAATCTTCCATAAGTGTATCAAATGTGAAATCTTTATCGAACCAAGTCTGATTATAAACAAGAGGACCATAATCATGCGGAGAATAAACAAGCTGACTCTGATATTTTCCAAGGTCAACAGGATATTCATTAACACCTCTGAAATTTGCTCCCCACCATGTATGGTAATAGTAACTATATGGGTATCTTGAGTAATCTATATCCTGAGAATTCCAGTCATTGCCTTCTTTTGGATAAACTTCAACACCTTCAACCATTACCAGAAGATTAGGATTTTTTTCAAGTACAGCCGCCGCACCTCTTTCAGCAGCATATTTCCAGTTGTTTTCATCTGTACTGTTATCCCATTTTGCCATATTAGGTCTTACGTCAGCAGTTCCGTGAGGTTCATTTTTCAAATCAATTGCAAGAATCGTATCATCATCTTTATAGTAATCTGCAACCCACGAAAGAGCCTCAAGCCAGTCGTCTGTAGAAAATTTATCGGTATACCAAAGTGCAACCTGATGACCTGCCGAAGCAGTTTCAGCACAGTGAATATCAATCATTATTTTAATTCCGAGTTCTCTGCACCATTCAACAGCTTTATTCCAGACTGTGAAACTATACAAAGGGTCACTTCCCTCAACACCATCAACAGAAAGTTCAGGGTTGCTGTATGTATTTATTTTTGGAGTTGCAGGGTCAGGATCGCCATTTTTCCACTGAAGAAGAATTTCAGTTGACATTGGAACACGAAGAAAATTAAAACCGTGATCAGCAATTTGCCTTAACATATCGTGCATATTTTGCGACCACACGCCGTCAAACACCTGACTTCCAACGTTATATCCAAACCAGTTACAACCTGTCAGCCAAACAGGATCACCATTCATATCAACAAGTTGTGCATTTTCATTTACATGAAGCCAGTCATCATGGTATTCATCGGGTGCTGCCGCATTTGTTTTAGTTGGAATAAATGAAGCCGATGAAACAGCAATTGCTGAAACAGTTAAAACTGACAATACAGATTTTAAAATTTTATTAAAAAAACTCAAAATAAAAGCCTCCTATCGCATTTATAGATAGCTATATTATATCATAACTAATTTAATATGTCAATGTTTTTTGTAAAAATCAACAAACAAAAAGCGTGGTATTTTCGCCACGCAAAATTTTACATATTACCTGTTAAATGCATAATTATTGTAATCGCTGCAAGAGGTGCTGTTTCGCATCTTAAAATACGTTCTCCAAGCCATATAGGAGTAGCATTCTGAGATTTGACAAGTTCAACTTCTTCTTCATCGAATCCACCTTCACTTCCTATAAAAACGCCTATTTTCTTTGCATTTTTTAGCATATCAGCAGAAAATCTTTCACCGCCGTTTTCGTAAAGAATCAGATTTATATCATTTTCTTTCATTGATTCAACAGCTTCTTTAAGTGTGAGCATTTCCGTAACCTGAGGAATTATCCCTCTTCCCGACTGTTTTGCAGCACTTTCAGTGATTTTGTTGAATCTTTCAATTTTTTTCGAAAAATCGCTTTTTGTAGGACGGTAAACACATCTTCTTGTTAATACCGGAACGATTTCAGAAACACCGAGTTCAACTGATTTCTGAATAATATTTTTAAATTTATCTCCCTTAGGAAGTGCCTGATAAAGGGTTACTTTAACAGAAGGTTCACTTGAATTTACTTTTTTTTCAACAAGTTTCAAAGTTACTCTGCTGTTTGAAACTGAACTTATAACGCAGTGATAATCAGTTCCTTTGCAAGTTACAGTAATCTTTTCGCCTTCCGTCATTCTGAGGGATTTAGCGATATGGTGTGCATCATCACCGGTTATAACAATATTATTTTCATCAGTAACATCTGTAAAAAATCTTGGCATAATATCCTCCTGTTATCAAAAAACGCCCCACACCAATAGATGTGGGGCTTTGCTGTACCGGCACAGACCTATTTTCCCAGGTCGTCACCAACCAAGTATCTTCGGCACTAAGGAGCTTAACTTCCGTGTTCGGAATGGGTACGGGTGGATCCTCCTCG
>JALEJO010000102.1 GCA_022769365.1 Oscillospiraceae bacterium
AAAACAACATTTTCATTTCCAAGAATAACATTTGTTTTTTTAGGATTGATATTCATAACTATGCTTTTGATATTTTCAAATTTTTCAACAAGTTTTTTTACTATGAAATTAAGTTCACGCCTTACATCTTTTCTGACTACAAAACAGACCATTATTTCGCCTGAATGACATCCCTCTCTTATGTAAAGATGCCTTAAAATTCCTGTGTTTGTTTCTTCATTATAGACTGATATTTTTCTTTTCTTGTTAAGCATTTCAAGAACAAAATTAACTATTTCAGAAAAAATTTCAGGCTGAAGCAAACAGTCCTCACATGGAACAACTCTGTGACTTCTTTTTGCATAGAATCCGCATTTGATTTCACCATTTATTTCAGCAAAAGGATATTGGGCTTTATTTCTATATCTGTTTATATTATCACAAGAAACAATTTTTTCTGTTTCAATATTACATTTTCCTATCCTTAAAAATGCATCTGAAACTATTTTTTGTTTTATTTCAAGCTGTGCTTCATATTTCATTGACCTGAAATTACAGCCTCCGCATTTTTCAGAAACAGGACATTCTGATTCTGTTCTGTTTTTCGATTTTTCAATTATTTTTTCGATTATTCCAAAACAATAGTTTTTAAGAACTTTCACTATTTTTACATCTGCAATATCGCCTGAAATAAGTTCAGGAACAAAAACAGCCATTCCATCAAAATGACCGACACCATTTCCCTCTGCTGTAACATCTGTTATTTCAAGTCTTATTATTTCGTTTTTTTTCATATTTCTCCTTAATTAAAGCGTTTCAATAAAATCTGTAATATCATTTTTCTTTTTCATTAATTTGTCAAAATCTCTTATATATTCATAAGGGAATTTATAATTATGTATTCTTGTTATTTTTCCGTTTTTATCAACAAGTTTTGTTGATGCACCGCAGCCTGCACCTAAAATTGTCTGTATTTCTTCCATTATAAGTATATTATAAAGAGATGCTTTTCCTTTAAGTGCATAACCAACATTTTCGAGGTTTTCAATTGTATTTTTTTGTCTGTATAAATAATATGGAGAATATCCGTTTTCATATAATTTTTTTTGTGAATACTCAACCATTTTTTCAACAGGTGTTTCTATATAATTTTTCCAGTTTTCAAAAAGTTTAGCACTTCTTTTAAGTGTCAGAGTATGGACTGTTATATTTTCAGCACCAAGTTCAATACATTTATCAAGTGAATAGCAAAATCCATTTTCTGTATCTGTTGGAAGTCCTGCTATAAGATCCATATTTACACTGTCAAATCCAAAAGATTTAACCATTTTAAAGGCTTCTTCCGTCATTTTTGAAGTATGTTTTCTGCCAATTGCTTCAAGAACGCTGTCGTTCATTGTCTGAGGATTAACAGAAACTCTCGAAACTCCGCACTCTTTCATTACTTTACATTTTTCATATGTAATAGTATCAGGTCGTCCTGCCTCAACACAAAATTCTCTGCAAGATGACATATCAAAATTTGAATTTATGAATGCAAGAAGTATTTCAAGCTGCTTTTCATTTAAAATAGTAGGTGTTCCACCACCAACATAAACACTATCAAGTACAAGATTATATTTTTTCACCATATCCGAATATATTTTCAGTTCATCAAGGAGTTTTTCAAGATACGGCTGAATGAGTTCACCTTCATTTTCAATTGACTGTGAAACAAAAGAACAGTAACTGCATCTTGTTGGACAAAACGGAATTGAAATATATAACGCAACTTGTTTTGGATTGTTTATTTTAAGTAATTCCTGCTGTGTTATTGCTGTATCGTAACATAAATCAAACTTTTCCCTGCTTATTTTGTATCTGTTTTTCAGTTCATCATATATTTCAGTTTTGCTTTTTCCATTTTCTATCAGCGAATTAACTTTTTTAACAGGTCTTATTCCTGTTATCATTCCCCACTTTGGAACTTTTCCTGTTATTTCAGAAAGCAATTCATATAAAAGAGTACACAAAACATATTCCCTTTTATTTTTTTCCGTATATTCAGATTTTAATGCAATTTTACCCTTTATTTTTCTTATATCATCAATATGAACATATACAGTAAAATAAATTTTCTTTTTTCCTTCTTTAATTCTTATAAGAATAAAATCAGGTGTTTCAGGCTTTTCATCATAGCTAAAACAAAATTTTTTCTGTTTAATAAAAAGCCTTATTGTTGCTTCTGTTTCATATTTAAAATCATTTCCGCTGTAAAAAAGTGTTATCTGATTGTTATTTTCCATATTTTTTTATCTCATATAAGGGTCTGTACTGCGTTCATAGCTTAAAGTTGTGCACGGACCATGACCTGTATAAATTTTGCGTTCTCCTTTAAGATTAGAAATCATTTTAAGCGATTTTTTCATATCAGAAATGCTTCCGCCTGAAAAATCTGTTCTTCCGTATGAACCCGCAAAAACAGTATCTCCTGAAAAAAGTATATCTCCCATATCATAGCAAACGCTTCCTTTTGTATGACCTGGTGTGTGATAAACTTTGAATTTTATTCCAATAACTTCTATCTCGCATTCTTCTCCTTCAAGAAAAACAATATTTTTTATATCAGGTATCACCTGTTTTCCAAAAAGATACGACACATTATATTGTGGATCTTTAAGACAGATTTCATCTTCCTTGTGAATATATACAGGCACATCATAGACTTTCTGAACATCTTCAACACCACCCATATGGTCAAAATGCCCATGGGTCAAAAAAATTGCTTTAAGTTCAAGTGAATTTTCTTTTAAATATCTCAAAAAAAGCGGTGCTTTTGCAATATCAACAGCAATACATTCATTTTTTTCATTTATTATTATATGACAGTTTGTATCAATTTCGCCAAGCTGTATTGATTCAACTTTTATCATTGTTTTTTCTCCTTGTTCTTTTCTGACGGACGTTCAACAGAAATAACGCCTTTTATTTTTGATAATTTTGAAACTATTTCTTCAACCTGATTTGCACTTATTACCTGAATTGTAAGCTCAACAATGGCGTTTCCATTTTTAACAGATCTTGAACTCGAATGAAGTATCTGTATATGTGATTCCATAAGAATTTTTGTAATATCGAAAACAAGACCAACTCTGTCTGTTGAAAGTACTTCTATGCTTGCAGGTAAAAGCTGCGATGATTGACTATTAGTCCAGCTTACTTCAACCCATCTCTCAAGTTCTTCAGGGTTATTTCTTTTAAGCACACTTACATAGTTTGTGCAGGTTTTTGTATGGATAGAAAGTCCGTGCCCTCTTGTTATGAATCCAACTATTTCATCGCCAGGCAAAGGATTACAACACTGCGAATACTTAACAGAACAGTTGCTTATTTCATCAAGTATTATCTGACTTCCTGTGTTCTTTTTATTTTCAGTATTAACTATTTTAATTCCGCTGTTTGAATTTGTGTCATCTGATTCTGTAAGATATTCTCTTTCATATTTAGATCTTATTTTAGGAATAATTTTTGAAAGAACAATTCCGCCGTAACCTATTGAAGCATAATAATCATTTATATTTGAACAACTATGTTTTTTAAAGTCATTTGCAAGAAAATCTTCAAGTTCATCTTCAGGAATATGAATGTGATTTCTTTTAAGTTCTTTTTCAAGTGCAGCTTTTCCTTCAGCAATATTTTCTTCTCTGTTTGCTTTCTTAAACCAGCTTCTTATCTTTGACTTTGCTTCATTTGTTTTAACTATTCCAAGCCAGCTTCTGTTAGGTCCTTTATTCGGGTCCTTGCTTGTGATAACGTCGCATATTTCACCTGTTTTAAGCTGATAATCAAGCGGAACCATCTTTCCGTCAACTTTTGCACCAACTATTTTGTGTCCGACTTCTGTATGGATACGGTAAGCAAAATCAATAACAGTCGAACCTGTAGGAAGTGTGATAGAATCGCCTTTAGGCGTGATTATAACAACATCATCAGGAACAAGGTCGCTTTTTATACTGTGGAAAATTTCCTCAACATCATCAGATGACTGCTGTGCCTCAATGAGCTGTCTTACCCATGCAAGACGCTGTTCCATCTTATCTTTTCCGCTTATTCCTTCTTTGTATTTCCAGTGTGCAGCAATACCATATTCGGCAGTCTTATGCATTTCCCACGTTCTTATCTGAACTTCAAAAGGTATACCCTCTTTGCCTATAACAGTCGTATGAAGTGACTGATACATATTCGACTTAGGCGTTGAAATATAGTCTTTGAATCTGTTTGGAATAGGCTGGAACATATCGTGCATAATTCCAAGAACATTATAACATTCAGGAATTGTACTTACAATAACTCTTATTGCATATTTATCATATATCTCATCAATTTCTTTTTGCTTAATATAAAGCTTTTTATAAATTCCGTAAATGCTTTTTACACGTCCTGAAATTTCAGGCTTTACAAGAAATTTTTCATGAGAAAGACGTTCTTCAACTCTCTTTTTTATACTTGAAATAAATTCTTCTCTCTTTTGCTTATTCATATCAAGTATATTTTCAATTTCGCTGTATGCATAAGGGTCAAGATATCTGAAAGACAAATCTTCAAGTTCTTCTTTAACGGTTCTTATTCCAAGACGATGTGCAATAGGTGCATAAATGTCCATTGTTTCTCTTGCAATTCTTCTCTGTTTATAACCCGGAAGATATTTGAGGGTTCTCATATTATGCAGTCTGTCACATAATTTTATTATCATAACTCTTATATCCTGCGACATTGCAAGGAATATTTTTCTTATATTTTCGGCGTGCTGTTCTTCTTTATTGTAAATAGGTATTCTGTTGAGTTTTGTAACACCATCAACAAGCACAGCAACGTCCTGACCAAATTTTTTTCTTATGTCATCAAGTGTACTGTCGGTATCTTCAACAACATCATGAAGAAGTGCAACGCATATAGTGTCTGTGTCCATTCCAAGGTCTACAAGATACGTTGCAACGGCAAGAGGGTGAACTATATAAGGTTCCCCCGACGACCTTTTCTGACCTTCGTGAGCGGCTGCTGCGAAGTCGTATGCATCAACTATTTTACTAAGGTCATATTGTTTGTTTGTGTCGAGTATTTTTTTCACGAGTGAATCAATGGTATATTCTTCAGCCATAATTTCTATTCTCCTTTATGCTTTAATTTTTTTAATATTTCTGACGACGAAAGGTCTGCTTTCTTCGTTACGTTTTTTCTCTTTGCAGTTGATTTTACAGGGTTATAATCAACAAGTCCGAGTTCTTCAAATATATCCATACATATCAGAAATTTTCCGTAACTTATGTTATTTAAATTCATATATATATTATCTGTGTTCTTTTCTTCTTTATCAACAGATTTGTAAATACTTACAAGTTCTTCATATGAAGGTGTTAAAGCCTTGTAATAAGCCTTTCCCATTTCTTCATTTCTGTTATATTTTTTATATGCTTCGACTGATGCAAAATATGAACTTTGCTTTATTCCGCTTTTTCTGTAATCTTTTATGAAAAGTGAAACGCTTTTTTTACCTCTGAATTCATTGACATTTAAGGTGAATAAAATATCACAAACATCACCTTTTTTCAGATAAACATCATCGGGTGACTTTCTGAAAATAAGTCCGCTGAAAATACTATTTCCATATTTCAAAGCAAGTTTTGTATGCTTATTTTCTGATAAGGAAATTTTATCTTCAACAACTGCATGTACAGCGGCAAAAACAGGTTCACTGTTCCCCTCCCCATAAGGTTGTAAAAGAGATAAACCTTCCGCATTTTCAACAGTTATTTCATCAGGCATAAGAAGTGCATCTGCATTTATTGTAAAAACAGGCATATCATTATTGTTTTCAGCTGCATATCGCTGAAGCAGTTCATCAAATTTTTCGATATTTTCAGGAAGAAGTGAAAAACCGCCTGCACACTGATGACCACCGAATTTGGTTAAAACATCTTTTGAATATTTCAATGCTTCAAAAACAGAAAAATCACCAAATGCTCTTGATGAACCTCTTGCTTCACCGTCTTTTATTGAAATTATAAAAACAGGCATTCCAAAATTTTCCATAAGCCGTGAAGCAACAATACCTATAACTCCGTGATGCCAATTTTCACCACTTACAACAAGAACTCTCTTTTTAAGTTTTTCAGGATTTTTTTCAAGAAGTATATATATTTCCTGAAGTATTTCTTCTTCAGTTTTTTTTCTGTCCTCATTGCATTTTGTTAAAATTTCGGCTTTCTCTTTTGCCTCTTCTTCGGTTTCGGAAAGCAAAAGTTCAACAGCAAGTTTAGGAGATGAAAATCTTCCTGCTGCATTTATTCTTGGAACATATGAAAAGGCAATCCCAACAGCATCAGGTTCTCTTCTATCAAATCCGCAGCAATTTTTCAACGCAGTTATTCCCGGTCTTTCGGTATTTTTTAAATAAAACATACCTGTATGTACAAGATTTCTGTTTTCTCCTGTCAAACTTACAACATCGCCTATTGTACCAATTGCAGCTATTTCTGAAAATAGTTCTTTTGCAATTGTATAATCCCCATCTTCCATTGCTGCAATAAGTTTAAAGGCAATACCTGCACCACAAAAATATTTAAAAAATGAAATATCATCTTCTCTATGTGGGTCAACAGTTGCAGCAGCACAGGGCAGTTCATCAAGTGGTTGATGGTGGTCTGTAATGACAAGTGTCATACCGAGTTCCTTTATATATTTTGCTTCTTCAATTGCTGTTATTCCGTTATCTACAGTTATAATAAGTTCAACGCCTTCATCGTGAAGCTGTTTTATACTGTTTTTATTCATACCGTATCCTTCTTCACGTTCAGGTATGTAATATCTTACATTTGCTCCCATTTCAGCAAGGTAACTATATAAAATAACTGTTGAAGTAACACCATCACAGTCATAATCTCCATATATGCAGATATATTTATTATTATCAACCGCATCAAGTATAATTTCTGATGCTTCTTTCATATCTTTAATTTCATAAGGTGACCGAAAATCCTCAAATTTAATAAATTCAGAGGCTGCTTCAAGATTATTATAACCCCTTGAAACTAAAACTTCCGCACAAAGCATCGTAAGATTACTTTTTTTTACCATTTCTGCCGCTTTTTCCTTGTCAGGCATCGATATATTCCACTTATTCATTTTATTCTCCCAAAAAACTTCTGATTTTATACTATTATACTATTTTTTCGCTTAAATTGCAATAGTTATAAGATTTTTTCTGTAAAAATGCAAAAAAAGCTGAAGTATTTTATAATTTTACCAATACTTCAGCTTTTAAATTTTTTATAATTTACTGTAATTTCTTTAACTCCTGAACCAGATCAGCGAATAATTTAAGTGCCTTTTCAACAGGTTCTTTTGACTCCATATCTACTCCTGCATGGCGAAGAAGTGTGATCGGGTCATAAAGACAGCCTTCTGTTAAGAATCTTAAATAATCATCACGCATTTCAATATTTCCCGAAAGTATTCTCTGTGAGAGTGCTATTGCTGCTGAATAGCCTGTTGCATACTGGAATACATAAAAATCATAGTAAAAATGAGGTATTCTTGACCATTCATACTGTATCTCATCATCTATAATTATATTCTCACCAAAATAAAGCTTGTTAAGTTCTTTATATGTGCTGTTTAAAAATTCTGCTGTAAGTCCTCCGCCTGTTTCGCAGTATTCATTTATTTTAAGTTCAAACTCCGCAAACATAGTCTGACGGTAAAGAGTTGTTCTGAACTGTTCAAGAAAATAGTTTATAAGATATGCTTTTTTGTTTTTATCTTCTGTATTTTTAAGAAGATACTGCATTAAAAGTGCTTCATTACAAGTAGATGCAACTTCTGCAACAAAAATAACATATTCAGAATTTACAGGTATCTGATTTTTATTTGAAAAATATGAATGCAATGCGTGTCCCATTTCATGTGCAATTGTAAACATCGACTCAAGATTTTCATCATAATTCAAAAGTACAAACGGATGACAGAATGCCCCTGCTGAATATGCACCGCTACACTTTCCTTTATTTTCATAAACATCAATCCATCTTTCAGAAAAACCTTTTTTCAAAATTGAGATATATTCTTCTCCAAGCGGTTCGAGTGCTTTTAAAACAGTCTCAACCGCCTCTTCATACGATATTTTTTCATCGCTGTCAGGTATAAGTGGTGTGTATAAATCGTACATATGAAGTTCATCAACGCCGAGTATTTTCTTTCTTAAATCAACATACTCATACATTGGTTTCATATTATTATGCACTGTTTCAATCAAGTTTTTATAAACCTTAACAGGAACTTCTGTTGCAGAAAGTGATGCTTCAAGATTTGAATTATATTTTCTTGCCTTGCTTTTGAAAACAAGTGATTTTATCTGTGAATTTAAAATTGCGGCTGTTGTATTTGCAAAACTTTTATAACTTTTATATAAGTTTTCAAATGCACTTTTTCTGAGAGTTCTGTCCTTACTCTGAACAAGTGAAATATATGTTCCTGATGTTAAAACGTGCTTTTTTCCGTCTGAATCAACAGCATCTTCAAAAGTCAAATCAGCATTTGAAAACATATTATAAATATTATCTGCCTGCTGAGTAACATCTCCTGCAAGTGCCATTACTGTTTCGGCTTCTTCAGAAAGTGTGTGTTCTTTTTGGGTTCTTATTCTGTCAAGATATCTTCTGTAAATTTCAAGTTCTTTTTTTTCCTTAAATAAATTCTTATATTTTTCTTCATCTATAGAAATAATTTCAGGTGTTTCAAAACTTGCAGCTGCAAAAAAATCAGACAGCACACTCATAAGTCTTGCACACATATCCTGATACTTGCCCTCTCCTGCATCTTCATCAGATTTACGCTGTGCATAATTTATAAGATTGCTTATAAGATACGTTAATTCGTCCTGTATTTTCATATAAGAAAATAAATCTTCTGAATTTGAAAGTTTTCCTTTATATGAAACAGCTTTTTCTGAATAACCTTTTAATTTTACAAGGTCATCTTCCCACAAATCATCTGATGCATAAATATCTTCTATTGCCCATATCTTTTCAGGATATGCTTTTTTTGCTTCTTCTCGTGTTAAAATCTTTTTGTTTGACATATCTTTTTTCCTTTCTTATCTGCTTTTT
>JALEJO010000111.1 GCA_022769365.1 Oscillospiraceae bacterium
TCCAAAGGCTGAACGTGAAAAACAAATTGCCTATGCAATGGACAGACTCAAGCTTGAGGACGTTCAGGGCAGACTTATAAAAAATCTTTCAAAGGGCTACAAACAGCGTGTGGGCTTTGCTCAGGCACTTCTTGGCAACCCCAAGATTCTTATTCTTGATGAACCAACTGTTGGTCTTGACCCTTCACAGGTTTCAGAAGTACGTCAGCTTGTAAAAGATTTGAAAAAAGACCACTCTGTTATTTTAAGCTCGCATATACTTTCTGAAATAAGTGCTGTCTGCGACAGAGTTGTTGTTATAAACAAGGGCGAAATTCAGGCAATAGATACTATTGAAAACCTTGAAAACAGTATGACTGCAAATCTTCTCCTTGATATGACAATCGAGGGTGATATAAAATCTGTTCAGAGTGCTATTTCTGCAACAGAGGGCGTTGCCGCAATAAAAAGTAGCGACTTTATACGTACAGGTGTTTATGAATATAAAGTTGAAATCAAAGAGGAAAATGTTAGAAATGCAGTTCTTTCTTCTGTTATTGCCGCAGGCGGAAACGTGCTTGAAATCAAGACTGCAAAGCTTAACCTTGAACAGGTATTTATGAAACTTGTCAGTCAGCCTTCTCACAAAGTTCATTCTCTTAAAGATTTAATTGATGAAATGCCTGAAGAAAACATCGACGGACTTATTGAACACGAAAAAAATAATGCATCAAAATCAGAAAAGGAGGGTGAATAAAATATGTTTTCACTTTATAAAAAGGAACTTCACTCATTTTTCTTCTCGCCTTTGGCGTATATCGTAACGGCTATTTTTCTTTTGATTTTCTCACTTACTTTCGTTATGGGAATATCAGATATTTCCGGTACAGATAATTTTGTTTTTTCTTTCCCGAATATTTTTTACAATAACTTTTTCTATTTTCTTTTCTTAATACCTGTCCTCACAATGAAATCTTTCCCTGATGAAAGAAAAAATAATACAGAAGTTTTACTTATTTCTTCACCTTTGAGTCTTACAAAAATAGTTCTTTCAAAGTTTTTATCAGTTGCAACTGTTTTTGCTGTTATGATGCTTTTCTCACTTATATTCCCTATCATAACTTCATTCATAGGTTCAGTTGTCTGGTCATCACTTGTAAGTGCCTATATTGGTTTCTATCTCTGGGGACTTGTTTGCATTTCAATAGGTATTTTCATTTCTTCATTCTTTGAATCAACAATTCTTTCTGTTATTTTCAGTGAAGCTGCTATGCTTTTGCTTATCTACATAGACAACCTTGCAAGAACAGCTTATTTCTCAAATCTGAATGTTATTTCAAAGATACTCAATTTCTTCTCAACATCAAACAGATTCATAATCTTTTCACAGGGACTTTTCAGACTTTCTGATATAATATTCTATCTTTCATCAACAATAGTATTTATTATACTCACAATAATAGTTCTTGAAAAAAGACGCTGGAGCAGGGGGTAATTAAAATGTCTAAGATGAACGCAAAAAAACGCAGAGCCACAGGAATTGCATGGATAATGATAATTCTTGTTATTGCAATTGCAATACCTTTGAACCTTATTGCAAATAAACTTGATATGAACTTTGATATGACTCCTAAAAAGCTCTATTCCCTTTCAGACACAACAACAGATTATCTTGATGAACTTGATGAATCAGGTGAACAGATTGACTTCTATTTCCTTATGAAAATGGATACACTTGAAACATCTGATGATTATATTGCACTTTACAATATGTTAAAGCAGTATTCAAAACATAAGTGTATAAACTTTGTTGACTTTGATCCTGACGAAAAACCTGAACTTGTTGATTCACTCAATCCTGACGGTTATCTTACTTTGTCTTCAGGTGATATTGTTATCAAACACGGAAGTGTTACAAAAAGAGTAACAGGTAAATCAATGTACAGAAATTCAGGTTCTTATGACGATGACGGAAATTATACTTCAGGTGTTACATATTTTGAAGGTGAAAATCTTATTACAGGTGCTATAAAAGCGGCTGTTTCAGATATTACTCCTAAGGTATATTTTTTAAGCGGACACGGTGAACCTACAATTGAAGAAAACTTCTCAAAACTTTCTTCAAATCTTTCAAACTATAACTATAGTGCAGAAGAACTTGACCTTTCATCTGTTGATGCTGTTCCTGATGATGCTGCAATTCTTGTTGAAGCTGCACCTGAAAAAGATATAACAGATTCTGAAAAGGAATTAATTAATGATTTTCTTGATAATGGCGGTAATATAACATTTCTTATGTCACCTAACAACTCTAAACAGGATTATACAAACATAGAGTCAATTATGGAAGATTACTGCATTGCAATGCATTACGACAGAGTAAAAGAAACAAATAATTCCCTTCACCTTGACGGAGATGCATATGCTGTTGAATGTAACCTCACAGAAGTTTCAAGTTCTGACGAAGAAGGAACTTCCGAAAGCAGTCAGTATGTTGATATTATGACTGTTAACGATTCATATTCAGGTGATGTTGACCTTACATCAGGTCTTATAAGTAACGGTCTTTATACTTATATGCCTGAAAGCAGAAGTTTCTATTTCCTTTATAACGACAATCTCAGCACAATGGATATAAACACTCTCATCACAACAAACACAACAGCCGAGGGTGAACCTTACGGCGGCACTATAGATGACCCTGATTTTCTTAAAGATACAACAAGCGGTCTTTGTCTTTCAGCTTATTCAATGGATAAGTCAAGAAACGATTCAAAAATTGTATGCTTTGGTTCTGCTGACTTTTTAAAAGACGAAAATATGGAATCAGGTTACTATATTAATCCGCTTTACCTTTTCCTTTCAACTGTAAGCTGGATGCAGAGCAGTGATATTGATATGGGTATTGCAAGCAAGGAAGAAGTAAACGACAAGATGCACTTTGAAAATGAAGCATCAGCTAAAACATATATGGCTATATTTATGGCAATACCTGTTGTTGTGGCTGCCGCAGGTCTTGGCGTATGGATAAAGAGGAGAAAAGCGTAATGAAACGTAATTTAAAACTTGTTATTGTACTTGTTATCCTTGTTGTTGCAGCTGTTGCGGCACTTGTTGCAGTAAATATGGTTTCAAAATCAAAAGATGAAAAAGCAGCAAAAGAAGCTGCCGAACTCGTGCTTATTTCGCAAAGTTCAGATGATATAAAATCTATTGATATAACAGATTCTGACGGCGAAGATTACCAGTTTTCACTTTCAGGTTCTGACTGGATTTTAACAAACAGAGATGATGTTAACCTCAGTTCATCATTTTGCAGTAGTCTTTGCCTTTATTATGGTAATTTAAATGCAACGAAAAAAATAACAGATAAATCTGATGATTTAAGTACATATGGACTTGATAAACCTGTTAAACTTACTGTTTCAGATTCAGAAAATTCCTCAACAATATACATAGGTAAAGCAACTTCAACAAATGAAGCTTTCTATGTTATGAAAGAAGGAAGCGATGCTGTTTTCACAATGGACTATTCAACAGCCTATGTTTTAAGCAATCCTTCAATGAGTATGAAAAACACTTATCTTACTTATGAATGGTCTGATGATGATTACACATACTACAAAGTAACAAAGCAGGGTAAAACAATTATCGAACTTGACAGAAGTTCAGGTATCTGGGAAATTAAATCACCTATAAAACACGAAATCAATTCAACATCAACTCTTACAATCCTTACAAATATCGCAAGATATGAACTTGATGGATATGGTGATAAAATTACAGAAGATCAGTATTCTGAATATGGTTTTGATAATCCTTATTACACAGTTGAAATCAAAAATAATGAAGGTAAAGATATAACTATTCTTATCGGCAAAAGCATTGACAGCTACACAGATAAAGAAGTTCCTATTCTTTACAAAGATGATAATCAGGTTGCTTATATAAGCTATGACAATATTTATTTTGTTGAAAGAGATACAGAAGAATACACTTCGCTTAACCTTGTAAGCCTTAAAAATGAGGATATAAAAGGTGGAGAAATTAAGCTTGACAGCAACTTTGAAGTTCAGGATATTAAGTTTGAAGGAACATACAGCACGGAAAACAATTCATTCGAAAATGTTAAAATTGATGGAAAAGATGTTGATATGTCTGTTTCAAATGTAAGTTCCCTTTATAGCGACTTTATATATTCTGTTTTGAATATGGAAGCTGACACAGTTGAAGCATATGCTGAACCTGAAAACACAGCCGATGAAACAATTACACTTGACCTTACAGACGGAAGCAGTATAAAACTTGACTTTGCACAAAAAGATGAAAATACATACTACATTTTCAGAGATGGCGAATACACAGGTCTTGTTGCAAGAAGAAAAACTCTTACGAAAGAAAATGGTGTAATTGATTACTACAAACAAATTCAAACAGCACTTAATATAAAAGATAATTAATTTTAATATTGAAAATGCGGCGGAATATTTTCTGCCGCATTTTTATTCAAATTCAATTTAATTTTAAATTTATATATTATCCATTGAATATTATTATTTGCGTGCTATAATGTTTAAGTCATTCGGACAAAACATTTTACAGAAACGAGGATTTCTTATGACAAACGAAAAACATAGAGCAAATGATAAGTCGATCAACAAAAAAGGCAGTACGAAAACTGCTGTTGCGGTAACTGCAATTATTATAGCTGTTATAGTTTTAATTGCTGTTGCATTAATTTTTATTTTTGTTGTAAAACCATCGAAAAACGACATTTCAACTGTTCAGGAATCAGTTGAAGTTTCAACATCAGAAGAAAATTCAAGTGATTCAGTATCGGAAGAAGAATCTAACGATTCATCCTCTGAAGAAAATTCAAGCACTCAGTTATCAGAAGAAGATTCAAATAATTCATCAGCCGATGAAATGGTTGAAGGAGAAACAAAATATATCTCAACAGGCAAAGAACAGGTTGTTGCAGACGGAGATGTTAAAATCACTTATACAAGTGTATCAGAACTTGTTGATTCAAGTGTAAAATACATAAACTTCAAAATAGAAAACAACTCTTCCCACAGAGTTGCAGTTGGTTTTCAGAATCTTGAAATAAACAACTATAATTTATATTCATTCTTTGTTGCTGAACTTGAAGCCGGTGAATCAAAAAATGCATCTTTTGGCATAAGTCAAGAACAGTTTGAATTAAACAATATTGATGAAATACGTTCAATTCTTGTTGGATTTAAGATTTATAATTCAGATGACACTTCCGAATATGAACTCACTGACAAAGCTACAATCCTCATTTATGATGGTGATGCACCATCCGCTGATGAGAACACAGAAAATTTCCAATTACTTAAAGAATCAGATGGTGTTTCAATATACTATAAGGAATTTAAAAAATATAGTGATGAAGCAAGCAGTTTCATATTCTATATAGAAAATAATTCTGATAAAGATGTTTCTTTATCTTCCGATACAAAAGTAAACGGAACAGAAATTTCTGAAGGTCTTAATGCCTGGTGCGATGCAAATTCGATAGGATATTCAGAGATTATGCTTAACAAAGAATATCTTGACAATTACGGCATAGACTCAGTTGAAAACATTGAACTTACCATAACTTGTGAAGATGTTAAAACAAATGATGTTATCTGGCAATCTGATTCATTTAAATTTGATGCAAAATAAAAAATTATCCTCCTCTTACATTCAGAGGAGGATTTTCATAAAAAAATATCCCTTTCTGAAAAATAGAAGGGGATATTTTTTATATATTATGATTCCATACCAACTTTTATTGCATTCATATTTGATACAATAAACTTTGCTTTTTTAGGTGGAAGACATTTTTCCATTGCTTTCTGGACTGTTTCAAGTGAGAAAAGTTTTGTTTCAGCAAGAAGTTTTCCAAGAAGAACCATATTTATTGCATTGCCAAGCTGTTTTTCAACAACTATATCACCGGCAGGAATAAGGAACTGCTTTATATCCTGTCTGTCTGATTTTTCTTCAACAAGTGAACTGTCTGCAAAAACCATTCCGTCAGGACTTACTTTATTGATAAACTTTGCATATGAAGGATAGTTCATTGCAATTAAGTAATCAGGTTCGAGAACCTGAGGTGAACCAACAGGTTCATCTGATATCCATACGCTGCAATTTGCTGTACCGCCTCTCATTTCAGGGCCGTATGAAGGAAGCCATGAGAGTTCTTTGCCTTCGATAAGTCCGCAATATGCAAGAATTTTACCAACGAAAAGTGCACCCTGTCCGCCAAATCCTGCAATAAGAATACCTTTTGTCATTACTTTTCCTCTCCTTCCTTTGTAACATCTTTGAATACTCCAAGAGGATAGTAAGGTATCATTTCGTCCTGTAATCTCTTTATTGATTCAAGCGGAGTCATACCCCAGTTTGTAGGACAGACTGAAAGAATTTCAATTATTGAAAGTCCTCTTTTTTCTTTCTGATTTTCAAAAGCTTTTCTGATAGCTTTCTTTGCTTCGTTGATATGAGGAACTGTGTCAACTGCAACTCTCTGTACAAGTGCTGTACCATCGAGTGTAGACATCATTTCGCAGACTCTTATCGGGTAACCTGCTGTTTTCGGGTCACGTCCGTAAGGAGTTGTCTGTGTTACCTGACCAGGGATTGATGTAGGTGCCATCTGTCCGCCTGTCATACCGTAAATTGTGTTGTTTATAAAGATTATAACAATATTTTCGCCTCTTGTACCAACGTGTACTGTTTCAGCTGTACCAATTGCTGCAAGGTCGCCGTCACCCTGATATGCAAAAACATATTTGTCAGGATTTGTTCTCTTTACGCCTGTTGCAACGGCAGGGGCTCTTCCGTGTGCTGCACAAACAACATCACAATTAAAATAATCATAAGACATACAAGCACAGCCAACAGGTGTTACTGCTATTGTATCGCCTTCTATATTCATATCATCAAGTACTTCCGCAACAAGACGATGAACTATACCGTGTGAACAACCAGGGCAGAAATGCATAGGAACGTCACACAAACCATGTGGTTTTTCAAAAACAACTGCCATTACTGTTTACCTCCTGCAAGTTTTTTGATTTCTTCAAGAACTTCCTTTGGTGAAGGAATAACACCGCCGCATCTTCCGAAGAAGTGTACAGGCTTTGAGCAGTTTATAGCAAGACGAACGTCATCTACCATCTGACCCATTGACATTTCAACACAAAGAACATCAGATGCATTTTTAACTGCTTCATTAAGTTCTTTCTTAGGGAACGGCCATAATGTTATCGGTCTGCAAAGTCCTGCTTTAATACCGAGTTTTCTTGCCTGATTAACTGCTGACTTTGCAACTCTTGCAGATGCACCATAGGCTGTTAAAACGATGTCTGCATCGTCACACATATAAACTTCTGCTTTGTGAACCTTTTCTTCAACTATTGCGTATCTTTCAAAACGCTTTCTTACAACTTCTTCACACTTTTCAGCTTCGATATAAAGTGAATTTACAATGTGATGTTCACGCTGCATTTTATGACCTGAACAAGCCCAGCCTGACTTATCAACCTTATCAATTTTAACTTCATCAGGGAATGAAACAGGTTCCATCATCTGACCAAGAAGACCGTCTGCAAGAATCATTGCAGGCATTCTGTATTCATCAGATGTATCAAATGCTTCAATTATAAGATCTACCATTTCCTGAACAGATGCAGGAGCGAAAACAAGAATATGGAAATCGCCGTGACCCATTGCGTGAGTTGCCTGCCAGTAGTCCTGCTGTGCCGGCTGAATTGAACCAAGACCAGGACCGCCTCTCTGTACGTTTATAATAACGGCAGGAAGATCTGAACCTGCAAGGTATGAAATACCTTCTGCTTTAAGTGAAATACCAGGTGAAGAAGATGATGTCATGGCTCTCTGACCTGATGCAGATGCACCATATACCATATTTATAGCAGCTACTTCAGATTCAGCCTGAAGAAAAACGCCGCCTGATTTTTCCATATATTTTGCCATATATGCAGATAATTCTGTCTGTGGTGTAATTGGGTAACCGAAAAATGCCTTGCAGCCTGCTCTTATTGCAGCTTCTGCCATTGCTTCGTTACCTTTCATAAGTTTACGTTCCAATTTTTATCCTTCTTTCTACTTTTCAATTATTATTGCACAATCAGGGCACATTACTGCACACATTTTACAGCCTATACATTTTGATTCATCTGTACAGTGTGCTGTGAAATAACCTTTTTTATTTCTCTTTTCTTTCTGCAATGCAACAATGTGCTTAGGACAGACTGATGTACAGAGTTCACAGCCCTTGCAGCGTTCAAAGAGAACTGTCATTTTTGCCATATTATGTCCTCCTTTCATCTTTCCCAAACAGGTTTTACATAAACATCAACAGGAACAGCTTCTGAAAAAGGCTTTTCAAGATATGACGGATATGTTGTGTAAAGAAGTGGCAAACCTGTTCTTTCTGAGATACTCTCGGCATATTCAACCGAATTTCTTATAATGTCTTCCGTTGTTTCCTTGCCAAGATTTGAGTTATTTACTATACCAGTATGCTTCATTCTTGATGCCGCTTCAATCTGAGGTATTAAAAGTGCGGTTTCATCTTCTGCACCTTCAAGATAACGATATTTGTTTATAACGTATATCATTTCAAATTCAGAATCAAGATTATGAAGTGTTTCGGAGTATCTTCCAAGTGCAACCGCACCGGCATCATCTCCGCCAACATCAATTATCAGATGGTCTGAAAAATCAGCAAGTCCCTCAACATTAAAATTAAGGGCAGGAATGTCAAGGCTTGTATTTGCAAACTGTGGTGCTGCAAATTCAATTCCTTTTTCCTTGAAAATGTCTTCAAAATCAGCAAGTCTGAAATAAGGATTTACAATATCAAGGTCGCAAACTGCTACCTTTTTTCCCTCAGCCGCCGATTTCAAGGCAATATTAACAGAAAGATTAGTCTTTCCGCTTCCATAATGACCGGTTACAACTGTTATTTTTTTCATTTCTACTCCTTTTTTCGCATATTGATATATGTATATCTTAACCATTATAGCACTAATTATTGCAAAAATCAATAGTTATATTATGTATTTCTTCCAATATAATTTTATTATTTATTATTTTCTGCTTTTTTAAAGAAATAAATTTTGCGTAAATCAAATAAAAAAATATATCTATGAGTATTGTAATTTTATAAATAATGTGTTATAATAACAATTAAATAAAAAAATATAAAACGGAGGTATTTCATATGAATATTTTAAAAAAATCTGTTTCTTTTTTTACAGCAATAGCAGTTCTTATGCTGTCAACAGTACTTATTACAGATTTTCCTGAAAATAATAATGTTGCATCTGCATACTCAATTGACAGTTATGCCGATGACGTCGCTGCACTTGTAAATGAATACAGACAGCAACAAGGGATAGAACCATTAAAAGTTGTTCCTGCTTTACAGGAAAACGCACAAACAAGAGCTGTTGAAATTTCAGAAGAATTTTCACACACAAGACCTGATGGCACTTTATGTTTTACAGCAATTTCTTCATCGATTTCATATTATGCCTGTGCTGAAAACATCGCTTATGGTGAAACAACTCCTGAAGCTGTTATAAATCAGTGGAAAAAATCTGATGGACATAACAAAAATATGCTTAATTCTAATTATACTCATATAGGTGTCGGAGTATATGAAAGCGGAGGTTATATTTATTGGGTACAGCTTTTTGTAGGCAGCAGCAGTGTTTATGATGATGAATATACACCTGTTTATTCACCTGAAGGCACAACAGAAACAACCAAACCATCTGAAGAATACACAACTTGGGAACACACCACTGAACCATCTGAATCTACTGAAGAATATACAACCTGGGAACATACTACTGAACCAACTGAATCTTCCGAAGAATATACAACTTGGGAATATATCACTGAACCGACCGAATCTTCCGAAGAATATACAACCTGGGAACATACTACTGAACCGACTGAATCTTCCGAAGAATATACAACTTGGGAATATACTACTGAACCGCCTGAAACTTCTGAAGAATATACAACTTGGGAATATACTACTGAACCAACCGAATCTACTGAAGAGTATACAACTGGTGAATATATCACTGAACCGACTGAAACTACTGGAGAAATTTTAACCGTTTCAATTTGGGGAGATGTCACTTTTGATGGCAGAGTTTCAATCGCAGACGCAGTTCTTTTGAACAGATATCTTGTTAATTCTGCAACCATTACAAAACAAGGTTATCTGAATGCTGACTGCTGGCACGATAGCAAACTCACAGCAGACGACACCATTACGATACAGAAAATTTTAGTAGGTACATATACATTATATGATATGCCGATTATTCCAAATTAAAAATAATAATATCATAATTAAAGTCCTCTTTTTAGAGGACTTTTTGTTTTTGATTTTTACTTTGCATACTAATCATATATCAACATTCCCTCAATCATTTATGATATTCCGCCGTATAACTATATATGCTATAACCATCAATATTTTCCTGATTTAAGACATATTCAATTTCCTGAGAAGTTATATTTCTGTTTTCGATCCATTCATTTATACCTGTACCTGCAAATTTATCTTTAAGTCCGTCTTTGTAATTACATATACCTATGCAAAGAGAAACATCTTTGCACGTTGTTAAATCTCTCCAAAGCTGAACCATATCTGTAAAAGGACAAGTTTCATTTTTAAAGCCGTAATAAAGCTGAGGAATTATCATATCACAATATCCGCTTTCATTGCACCATTTTTTTACATCTGAATATTGTGAATTATAATTTCCTTTCATATTTCCCTGTGGACTTATTGAAAAAACGATATTATTATCTGCATTTTTAACAGCATCATAAACAGATTTCACAAGTAAACTTGTCTGCTGTAGACGAAACTCTGAAAGAGAAGAATAGCCGCTTTCAGAAAAAGCTTGTCTGTCGAAATTTTCATCTGTTGTCGGATAGAAAAAATCATCTATGTGAAGTCCGTCAATGCTGTAATTTCTGCATATTTCATCTGAAACATCGGCAATGTACCTTCTAACTTCTTCGTATGCAGGATTAAGCCAATATGTACCATTTACATCAACAATATATTTTCCATTAATATCTAAATCTTCATACCATTTTTTTATTATGTAATCGCCACTCATTTTCTCCATCCCGCTTTCACTTTGACATCTTAAAGGATTTATCCATGCATGAACTTCAATATTTTTTTTGTGTGCTTTTTCGGTAATATAGCCAAGCACATCAATTGAATCATCTGTTAAATAAGAACCTTTTGTGCATAAATCAGTTTTATAATAAGCATCTCCATATGCACGAACGTGTAAAAATAGAGCATTATATCCATCATTTGAAATGTTTTCAATCATTTTATCAGCTTCATTTTCAAATTCTTCTTTTGATTTATCCTGCAAAATATATTTATACTCCATAACAGGAACCCAAACAGCTTTGAACTTTTCTCTGCTATTTTCCGAAATGTTTTCGCTTTCTGTTTCCTGATTATATTCAAGATGCAACTGTTTTTTTGTCTGCTGAAAAAGTATATTTTCATTATTAACATCACAGGAAGTAAAAGCACCCATACAAAATAAAGCTGCAAACAATATCTTTTTATTTTTCTTCATCTTAAAAACTCCTTTTTTATAATGAGGAATTAGGAGTGAGGAATTAAGGTGTCGCCTGTAGGCGACTTATCTAAACCCCTCAGTCAAGCCTTACGGCTTGCCAGCTCCCCTTTCAGGGGAGCCTTTATTAAGTCTTGTATATAAACACCTATTTTAAGCCTCTCCTGAAAGGGGAGGGGGACCGTCGAAGGCGGTGGAGGGGTTTTTAAATCAGTCAGCGAAGCTGACACCACAATTCCTCATTCCTAATTCCTAATTCCTCATTCCAATAATATTCAGATAAAAAAAAAGATATTCATACTTTTTCATAAAAACCACTTGAAATAAAAACAATATTATGTTATAATTATTCTTATCACTAAATTTAATATCGGAGGAAATTATTTTATGAAGAAGAAAATCATTGCGGCAGTTGCTTCAATCTTATTTTCTGCACAGACTTTGACTATGACCGCTTTTGCTGATGGTACAGCTTCATCAGGTTCATCAAATTCAACAGCAGCATCAGGTGCAGGATGTAGTACAAGCTATATTATAATGATGGTAGTACTTCTTATTGTTATGTACTTTTTGCTTATCCGTCCACAGAAAAAGAAGGAAAAAGAAACTAAAAACCTTCAGGATTCTGTTCAGGTTGGCGATGAAATTGTAACAATCGGCGGTATAGTTGGTATTGTTGTTAAAACAGGCAACGACAACGTTGTTATTGAAACTGGCGGTGACAAGCACAAGATAAGAATTAAAAAATGGGCTATCAGCGAAAATGTTACTGTAAAGGAAAAAATGGAAGCTGAAACAGCTAAAACAAAGGCTGAAAAGAAGTCTTTATTCGGCAAGAAAAAAGATAAGGATTCTGATGAAAATTCAGAAAATAAATAATTAAAATAAGCAAAAAAGAATATAACATCCCCTCTCTGCATAGATTTTCTTTAGAAGATAATTTTGCAGGGAGGGGATTTTCTTTGAAAAAATGCAGAAGAAAATTTACTGAATGTTTCTGTTTCAAATCTATGTGTTCAGTTGCGGCAGGTATAGCTGTAACAGCACTTTTAATAGCAGTTTTTTCACTTTTTATGTCATCTTTTGATATAGATGAATCAGTTCAGAATATAGCCGCTGCATTTGCAGTCTGTGCAGGCAGTTTCACGGCAGGTTTTACACTTGCAAGAATACGCCGAAGAAACGGATTTATTGCCGGACTTCTTTGCGGTGCAGTTATTTATTCAATAGTTTTCTTTGTTTCGGTTTTCTTTTTTGGATTCATTGCATCAATTGGACTTTTCGGAAGATTCATTATGATACTTCTTTTTGGAGCATTTGGCGGAGTAGTCGGAGTAAACACAAAAAAATTCAAACACTGATAGGTTTGGACGCTTATTTATGCGTGATTTTGTAAACTATAAATAAATTTTATTCTTTTTGAAAAAAAACACTTGTATTTATTTGATTATTGTGGTATAATGTCTATTATAAATTCAGACTATAAGGAGGGTTCAGATATGAAACACATTAAGACTATCAACAAAGCTAATTTAAAAGAATCAGCTACTAAGGGTGGTTGCGGCAAGTGTCAGGCTTCATGTCAGTCAGCTTGTAAAACTTCTTGCACAGTAGCTAACCAGAAGTGCGAAAGATAATTGCGGTTTCCGCATTTTCAGAGGGCGTGAAAAAAGCTTTGCCGCTTTTTTTGCGTCCCTCTTACGCTATAATGATATTTTATTAAAATCAAAAGGACTTTAATTATGATACATAAATATAAATTAAACGGATATAACATAGTTCTTGATGTAAACAGCGGTGCTGTACACGTTGTTGATGAACTTACATATGACCTTCTCGACAATGTTCAGCCTCCTTTTGAAGATGTCTGCCCTGAAAAAGTCGTAACAAAACTCAGCAGATTCTATAAAAAAGAAGACATCGAAAGCTGTTATGAAGAAGTTAAAGAACTTTATAAACAGGAACTTCTCTTCACAGAAGATACATACGAAGAACTTTCAAAAGTTGCTATAACATCACCTATAAAGGCAATGTGTCTGAATATTGCACACGACTGCAATTTAAGATGTGCATACTGTTTTGCATCAACAGGTGATTTCGGCAAGGGCAGAAAACTTATGTCTTATGAAACAGGCAAAAAAGCCCTTGATTTCCTTATTGAACAATCAAAAGGCAGAGTAAACCTTGAAGTTGATTTCTTCGGCGGTGAACCGCTTATGAATTTTAATGTTGTAAAAAAACTTGTTGAATACGGAAGAAGCCGTGAAAAAGAAACAAAAAAGAACTTCCGCTTCACGATAACAACAAACGGTCTTTTACTTGATGATGATAAAATCGATTTCATCAACAAAGAAATGAATAACGTTGTTCTCTCGATTGACGGAAGAAAAGAAGTTAATGATAAATTAAGAGTAAGGGTTGACGGCACAGGCTGTTATGATAAAATAGTTCCTCTCTACAAAAAGCTTGTTGAAAAGCGTGGGGACAAAGAATATTATGTAAGAGGTACTTTCACAAAATACAATCAGGATTTCTCAGATGACGTTTTTGCCTTGCTTGATGAAGGTTTTGACCAGATTTCGGTTGAACCTGTTGTAGGCGATCCAAGCGATCCTTACGCACTTACAGAAAAGGAACTCCCACAGATTTTCCGTGAATACGACAGACTTTCAAAAAGAATTCTCGACTACGAAAAAACAGGAAAAAAATTCAATTTCTTCCACTTTATGATAGACCTTGACCAAGGTCCTTGTGCAATAAAGAGAATGCGTGGTTGCGGCTGCGGCAATGAATACGTTGCTGTTACTCCTGACGGTGATATTTACCCATGTCATCAGTTTGTCGGAATGGACGATTATAAAATGGGCAATGTTGAGGACGGAACATTTAACCCTGAAATGAAGAAGGAATTTGCGGCTGCACATATCTATACAAAACCTGACTGCCGTGAATGCTGGGCAAGATTCTATTGCAGTGGTGGCTGCAATGCAAATAACTACGAACATATGGGCGACATTTTAAAGTCGTATAAAATTGCTTGTGAACTGGAAAAGAAACGTCTTGAATGTGCCATAATGCTCAAAGTTGCACGACTCGACAGAGATTCTGAAGAAAAAACTGAAACAGAATAAGATATTTCATCTGAATGTGTATTTAATATGCATTCAGATTTTTTTTGGCAAGTTTTTCCCTTATTCGTTTTTCTGTTCTTGATATTTGAACCTGACTGACTTTTAATTTTTCAGCTGTTTGACTTTGCGTCAAACCATTATAATAACGAAAATAAACCACCTTTCTTTCATAATTATCAAGTAAACCGAATATTTCAGATATAATAATTCTGTTTTCAACGGTTTTCTGAATATTTTCATTTGAACTTATTTCATTTTCTTCGTTTTCGTCATCACCTCTTTCCTTTTTAACAGGGTAATTTCCAAGTACAAGACATATTTCACTTTCATTTATACCTGTTTCATTGCAAAGTTCTTTTACGGAAGGTTTTCTCCCATGTACGGATAAAAAATCTTCAGCTGCTTTGAAAATCAAAACAGACTTTTCTTTGAAACTCCTTCCCAGACGTATTTCTGCGTTGTCCCGAAGATAATGACGTATTTCCCCGAGAATGAACGGCACTGCATATGTTGAAAAGCTGTAACCGAGTGATTCATCAAATTTCTTTGCAGCTTTAACAAGACCGATGCAGCCGGCTGAAAAAATGTCTTCATATTCAGCCTCCTTTCTGTTTTTGAATTTTGAAGCACAGGCGTGGACAAGCCCGAGATTTTCTTCGGCTTTAATCATTTCAAGATAGCCTTTTTTTCATAATTACGGTTGTACCTTTCCCGACCTCACTTTTAACAGTAAGCGTATCGGTAAAGCTTTCCATAACTGCAAAACCAAGTCCTGCCCTTTCTTCTTCGGGTGCGGTGGTAAAGAGAGGCTCCATTGCCTGCTCAATATTTTCAATACCGCAACCGCTGTCTTTTATTCTTATGTAAATTTCCCTGTTTTCAAATAATTTAGCAGATATTTTAATGTTACCGCTTTTATTTCTGTATCCATGAACAATACAGTTTGTAACAGCTTCAGAAACAGCGGTTCTTATGTCGCTGAGTTCCGAAACAAGCGGGTCTGTCTGCAATAAAAATGATGCAATGATGCCTCTTATAACTCCCTCGTTTTCAGAAATTCCCGGAAGTTCGCATTTTATTTCATTTATGGCTTTCATCAATACAACTCCCTTTCGTTTTCTTCATTATAAACTATATCTGCAAAGGCTGAAGCACCTGCAACATCAAAAATACGTTTTATATGCGGTTTCGGGTTTGTTATAGTAAGCTTTCCGCCAAGACATTTCATTATTTTATATCTTCCTATAATAAAACCAATGCCTGAACTATCCATAAAAGTGACATTTTTGAAATCGAGTTCAAGGTTATCACAAAAATATTTTTTTATTTCAGAATCGGTATATTTTCTTAGCTGTAAAGCATTGTGGTGGTCAAGTTCACCTGAGAGTGATATGATAAGCCTGTCATCTTTTAAAATTGTTTCTGCATTCATATCAGTTTTCCTTTCATAATCATATTTTTCTGTATTATACCATATGCATAATGAAAAAAATGTCAAAAGAAGCGTTCTCCTTATAATTTACACAAAGTTAATATTTTAGCAAATGAGGAATGAGGAGTGAGAAAGCGGCGTGTCGCCGCAGCCAAGTCACCCCACGTTACTAATAATATAAGGGGAATTTTTTGGTAAAAGCCCCTGCCAGGGGCAATTTAGCTTTTTGCGTTTCTACCCCTCAGTCAAGCCTTACGGCTTGCCAGCTTCCCTTTCAGGAGAGCATTAGAAAGAGACTTTGTAAATTTAAAAAAATACCTATTTTAAGCCTCCCCTGAAAGGGGAGGGAGACCGCCTTTAGGCGGTGGAGGGGTTTTAGATAAGTCGCCGCAGGCGACACCACAATTCCTCACTCCTCATTCCTAATTCCTCATTATCATGTGTAGTGACTTGGCTGCGGTGACACGCCGCTTTCTCACTCCTCATTCCTAATTGATTTAAAAATATTTTAATAATTTTCTTTAAAAGCAGCTATTGACATAAAAGCTGATATGATGTATAATAATTATTTAGACAGTTTATTTGTACCTTCCTGTCTTTAATTAAAACCGGGACTTTTAAAAATGAACACTTGAATTTTCATATAATTAGTATTCTTTTTAAAGGTTCTGTTGAAAAAACAGAACCTTTTTTATTGGAGGAAAATATGTATAAGCTAAAAACAGAATCCCACTTCGACAGTGCACATTTTTTAAGCGGATATAATGGAAAATGCTCAAATATCCACGGTCACAGATGGGTTATTGAAGCTGTTTTAAAATCGCCTGAACTTATAAAAAACGGTGAAAAAAAAGGTATGCTTATCGACTTTTCAGATTTCAAGCGTACCCTTAAAGAATTTGCAGATAATTTTGACCACTCACTTATATACGAAGAAGGAACTTTAAAAGATAAGCTTAAAAATGCCCTTTTAGAAGAAAATTTTCATATTATATCTGTTCCATTCAGACCAACCGCCGAAAATTTTGCAAAATATTTTTTTGATGAATTCAAAAACAAAAATTTTTCAATCGAAAGCGTAACAGTTTATGAAACACCTGAAAACTGTGCAATATATACGGAGGAATGATTTTTGGCAGAATATAGAGTTGCTGAAAAATTTGTCAGCATAAACGGTGAAGGAACAAAAGCAGGTCAGCTTGCGGTTTTCATAAGATTTACAGGATGCAACTTAAATTGTTCGTATTGCGACACAAAATGGGCAAACCAGCCTGACGTGCCGTACGAGATGATGTCATCTGATGAAATAATAAGCTATATTTTATCAACAGGAGTAAAAAACGTTACTCTGACAGGCGGTGAGCCGCTGAAACAGCCTGATATTTATGAACTGCTTGAAAGAATCGCTAAAACAGACAGTATTTCAGCAGAAATTGAAACAAACGGAAGTGTTTCGCTTGAATGTTTTGACAAAATAAAAAACAGACCATCTTTTACAATGGATTACAAACTTCCGTCAAGCGATATGAACGCTTTTATGAACACTGACAACTTTAAATTTTTACAAAAAAAAGATACAGTTAAATTTGTTGCAGGTTCAAACGACGACTTGAAAAAAGCGTATGAAATAATAAAAAAATATAATTTGACTGACATTTGCAGCGTTTATATAAGCCCTGTTTTTGGTGAAATTGAACCTGTGCAAATAGTTGAATTTATGACAGAAAAAAAATTAAACGATGTAAATTTGCAGCTTCAGCTGCACAAAATAATATGGGACCCCGATAAAAAAGGTGTCTGAATCTTAACAAGGAGAAAAAAATGGCTATTGACAAAGATGCTGTGAAATATCATATAGAAGGATTGCTTAAAGCAATTGGTGACGACCCTTCAAGAGAAGGACTGCGTGAAACTCCTGAAAGAGTTGCCCGTATGTACGAAGAAGTTTTTGAGGGAATGAACTATTCAAATGATGATATTGCAGAGATGTTCGGCAAAACTTTTGATGAAAATATAGGCGATGACCCTGACTGCGAAGATATGGTTGTTGTTAAAGATATAAGCATTTTCAGCTATTGTGAACATCACATGGCACTTATGTATGATATGAACGTAACAGTTGCATACATACCAAACGGAAAAGTAATAGGTTTAAGCAAAATTGCAAGAATTGCTGAAATGGTAGGCAAAAGGCTTCAGCTTCAGGAAAGAATAGGCAGGGATATTGCTGATATTATCCAGAAAATAACTGATTCACCTGATATTGCCGTTATAATTTCAGGTTCTCACAGCTGTATGACTGCAAGAGGAATAAAAAATGTTCCTTCAAAAACAATAACAACAACTTTAAGAGGCAGATTCCGCAGCGACAGCGACCTTTACAACAGAGTTATTATGCAATAATACAACAAGGAGGCAATAATATGAAAGCACTTGTACTTGCAAGCGGCGGTGTTGACAGCACTACTTGTCTTGGAATGGCTGTTGAAAAATACGGCAAAGAAAATGTAATTGCACTTTCTGTTTATTATGGACAGAAACATACAAAAGAAATAGAATCCGCAAAAAAAGTATGCGAATATTACGGCGTTGAAATGAAAGAACTTGACCTCACTGTTATCTTTTCAGACAGCAAATGCAGCCTTCTTTCTCATTCAGATGAAGAAATTCCGCAGGAAAGCTATGCAAAACAAATTTCAGAAACAAACGGCAAACCTGTTTCAACATATGTGCCTTTCAGAAACGGACTTTTCCTTTCTGCTGCTGCCAGCATAGCACTCAGCAATGATTGCAGTGTTTTATATTATGGAGCTCACGCTGATGATGCGGCAGGAAGTGCTTACCCTGATTGCAGCACAGATTTTTATAATGCAATGAACAAAGCTATATATGAGGGCAGCGGAAAACAGATTAAAGTCGAAGCTCCTTTCATTTCGTGGACAAAGGCGGAAGTTGTAAAAAAAGGGCTTGAACTCGGTGTTCCTTATAAATATACATGGAGCTGCTACAACGGTAAAGACAAGCCGTGCGGCAAATGCGGCACTTGCATAGACAGAGCAAAAGCATTTGAATTAAACGGTGTTAAAGACCCTGCACTCGATTAAGGAGAAAAAAAATGGAAAAAAGAGAAAAAGAAGATTTAACTTTACTTGGAAATCAGAATGTTAAATATAAAGATGAATATTCGCCTGAACTGCTTGAAACTTTTATAAATAAGCATCAGGATAACGATTATTTTGTAAAATTCAACTGTCCTGAATTTACAAGTCTTTGCCCTATAACAGGTCAGCCTGATTTTGCTTGCGTAACAATATCATATGTTCCGAACGTTAAAATGGTTGAAAGCAAATCCCTGAAACTTTATCTTTTCAGTTTCAGAAACCACGGTGATTTCCATGAAGATTGTGTAAACGTTATAATGAAAGACTTAATAAAGCTTATGGATCCAAAATATATTGAAGTATGGGGAAAATTTTTGCCGAGAGGCGGTATTTCAATTGACCCTTACTGCAATTATGGAAAAAAAGGCACTAAATGGGAACAAATCGCAGAAAACAGACTTGCAAACCACGATTTATATCCTGAAAAAGTTGATAACAGATAAAAAATTTCACCCTGCAAAACAGGGTGATTTTTTTATTCATATATTTTGATAATTTTTTCTGCAAGTTCTTCCGCATGAGAATAGGAAGAAAGTGAAAAACATTCTTTTCTTAATGCCGCCGCATTTTTCAAACCAGAAACATACCAAGCAGCATTTTTTCTTGCCTCTTTTATTGCAAGTTCTTCCGACTTTTCTGAAAAATCTAAAATCATTCTTATATGTTTAAGCATAATCTGCATTTTTTCTTCAATAGTTGGCGGAGTATATTTTTCATTATTGAAATAAGCCGATATTTCCTTAAAAATCCAAGGATTTCCATAACTTGCCCTGCCTATCATAACAGAGTCACAATTAGTTTTTTCGTACATATCAATGCAAGATTTTGCACTATCTATATCTCCATTGCCTATAACGGGAACTGAAACAGCTTTTTTAACATCTGCAATTACTTTTCTGTCTGCTTTTCCCGAATAAAACTGTTCTCTTGTTCTGCCATGAACTGTTATAAAATCTGCACCTGCATCTTCTAAAACTTTTGCAAAATCAACCGCATTTATTGACTCTGAATCCCATCCTATACGCATTTTAACAGAAACAGGAACTGAAGCAGCCGCTTTAACAGCTTTTACTATTTCAAAAGCGTTTTCAGGATTTTTCATCAATGCACTTCCTGCACCTGTTTTAACAACTTTAGGAACAGGACAACCCATATTTATATCAAAAAAATCAGGTTTGAATTTAAGTAGTTTTTCCGCACCTTTCGCCATAAATTCAGGTTCTGAACCGAAAATTTGTATACCCATAGGTCGTTCTTCTTCGGTTATTGTGCAAAGTTGTTCTGTTTTTGTATTCTGATAACAAACGCCTTTTGCTGAAACCATTTCACTAACAAGAAAAGATGCACCAAACTCCCTGCAAAGAAGTCTGTATGCCCTGTCGGAAACTCCTGCCATAGGTGCAAGTGACGGCATTTTATTTTTAAATAATTCACTTACCTGCATTGCCCCACTCCTCAAGTGAAAGGGTTGCTTTTGCGTTAAGGTCTGTTCCTGCAAAAATTCTTGCCTGATATGCATAATATCCTGCACATGAAATCATTGCACCATTATCGCCGCAATATTTTAATTCAGGCATAAAAAGTTTCATATTTTTTTCTTTGCATTTTGTTTCAAATGCTTTTCTAAGTGCTGTATTTGCTGAAACTCCCCCTGCAACGGCTATTGTATTATATCCAAGATTTTCAGCCGCAAGCATTGTATGAGATGAAAGTATTTCAGCTATTGTGTTTTGAAGTGAAGAAGCTATATCAGGTATGCATATGCTTTCATTTTTCTGATTTGCATTATGTATTTTATTTATAACAGATGTTTTAAGTCCCGAAAAACTAAAATCATAGTCATTTCCTGCAACTCTCGGTTTTGGAAGTTTAAAATTGTCGGGATTACCTGTTTCTGAAGCTTTTTGTATTTCAATTCCACCGGGATAAGGAAGTCCCATTGCCCTTGCACATTTATCAAAACATTCTCCTGCCGCATCATCTCTTGTTCTGCCTATTATTCTGAATTTGCAATAATCAAGCACTTCAACAATATGGCTATGACCGCCGCTTGCAATAAGACAAAGATAAGGCGGTTTAAGTTCTGAATGTGTTATATAATTTGCCGCAACGTGTCCTGCAAGGTGATGAACAGGTACAAGCGGCTTTTTAAGCGACATAGCAAGTCCTTTTGCAAAATTCACTCCCACAAGCAAAGCACCAATAAGCCCCGGTGCATATGTAACAGCAATTGCATCAACATCAGCAAGAGTAATACCTGCATCTGAAACGGCTTGTTTTGTAACTGCAAGAATATTTTCGCAGTGCCTTCTTGAAGCAATTTCAGGAACAACACCACCAAATTTTCTATGTTCCGCTATTTGTGTTGAAACAACATTTGAAAGAACTTTTCTTCCGTTTTCCGTTATGCTGACGGAAGTTTCATCGCATGAACTCTCTATTCCAAGAACCAACATTTTTTATCATTCTCCCTTTATTTTCAGAATGTTTAAGATATATTTTTGATCGAATTTATTTGTTTTATGAAATATAAGGCTCTCCTTTTAAGGAGAGGGTACGGTGTCCGTACATCCAATAACGGAGAGGTTTTTTAATCCGTCAGCGAAGCTGACACCTTAATTCCTCATTCCTAATTAAAAATCAGCCTTTTGCATCATACCAGCTTTTACCGCAATGTGCATCTGCAATAAGAGGTACTGCCATCTTGCAAACATTCTGCATTTCTTCTGTAACGATATTTTTAACTTTTTCTTCATATTCAACAGGTGTTTCAACAATAAGTTCATCGTGGATTTGAAGAATTAATTTTGCCTGCGGAACTTCTTTTTCAAGACGCTTATAAACGCATATCATAGCCTTTTTAATTATATCAGCCGCTGTTCCCTGAACAGGTGTATTCATCGCTACACGCTTACCTGCTGCCTGAAGCATTTTATTTTTTGAAGCAAGTTCAGGAACAGGTCTTATTCTTCCAAAATATGTTTTTACAAAGCCGTTTTTTGTTGCATCTTCAACTGTTTTATCCATAAATTTTGTTACATTCGGATAATGTGAAAGATAGTTTTCAATATATTTTTTTGCTTCAGCAACTGAAACGTGTATATCTTTTGAAAGTGAAAATGCACCCATTCCATAAATTATACCGAAATTTATTGCCTTTGCGGCACTTCTCATTGATGGTGTAACAAGTTCTTCAGGCAAACCCATAATCTGTGCGGCGGTGCTTGTATGAATATCCTGACCCGAAAGGAATGTTTCCTGCATATTTTTATCATCACAAATATTTGCAAGAACTCGAAGTTCAATCTGACTATAGTCAGCATCAACAAGTGTACAGCCGTCTTCTGCAATGAAAAATTTACGCATATTTCTTCCAAGTTCCGTTCTGACAGGAATATTTTGCAAGTTAGGTTCTGTTGAAGAAATTCTTCCTGTTCTTGTTTCGGACTGTTTATAGCAGGTGTGTATTCTTCCGTCTGATTCAATTTCTTTCATAAGTCCGTCAACATATGTTGAAATAAGTTTTGAATACTGTCTGTATTTCAGAACATTTTCAACAACAGGGTGTGCATTTTTCAGTTCATTTAAAACATCAACATTTGTTGAATAACCTGTTTTTGTTTTCTTTTTAACAGGCAGACCAAGTTCTTCAAAAAGCACAACGCCAAGCTGTTTCGGGGAAAGTATATTGAATTCGTGTCCGACAGATTCATAAATTTCCTGCTGAATATTTTCAATTTCGTTTCTTAAATATTCCCCGAATTCCGAAACACCTTTTCTGTCTGTTTTAACTCCATAATGTTCCATAGATGCCAAAACTTCTGTAAGCGGCAGTTCTATTTCATCAAGGAGTTTTCGCATATCGCTTTTATCTATATTTTCATCAAGTACCTCCGTTAAAACAGGAAGTGCTTCTATATCGCTGTAATTTTCATCTTCGCAAGTTATTCCGTACAGACTGCAAAGACCTTTTATTGTATATTCACTTGCGGCAGGGTTCAAAAGATAACCAGAAATTTCACCGTCTGAAACTATATTTTTTAATTTTTTTCCGTTTCTAAAAGCATATCTGTAATGAGGTTTTGCTGAAAAAGTTGCCTTTTTTACATCAGATTCAAAAAATTCAAGGATTTCTTCTTTATCCGATGTAACATAAAGATTTTTTTTATAGTTTGCACTTAAAATTCCATTTTCAAAAAGATAATAAACTTTTTCTTTACTGTTTTGTTTTATCTCTGCTGAAATTTCAGAAAAATTCTTTTCTTCGTCGAGTTTTTCTATTTTTCTTTCAATTTTTTCTTCATTTTCAGATAAAACAGCCGTTTTGGCAAGAATTTCACCAGCCTTTTGACCAAGTCCAAGCTTGTCTATAAGCTGTGTCATTTCAAGTTCAACAAGAATTTCGCAAAGTTTTTCATCATTTTGCGGCTTCAAAATATAATTTTCAGGGTTTCGGTCTATTGGAACGTCTTTTACAATTGTTGCAAGCCATTTGCAAAATTCTGCATCTTTTTTTCCGTTTTCAAGCTTTGTTTTAACGCTTTTTGTAACTTCCAAATTATCAAAATTTTCATAAATGTTTTCAACAGTATGCCATTTCTGAATAAGTGCTGTGGCTGTTTTATCGCCTATCCCCTTAACACCTGAAATATTATCGGAACTATCTCCCCTTAATCCTTTGAAATCAATTAAATTTATAGGCGGATAGCCATATTCTTCTTCAAATTTTTCCTGTGTATATGGAATTGTATCTCTGTTTGTTGCAAGATGTACTGTTACATTTTCATTTATAAGCTGCAAACTATCCCTGTCACCCGTTAAAATATGACACTCATTGCCTGTTTTTGTGCATATATCAGCTATTGTTCCAAGTATATCATCTGCTTCATATCCTTCACAAGACAAAACAGATGTTCCCATATATTCAAGTATTTTCTTTATATACGGCATCTGCATTGCAAGAGAATCGTCCATACCTTTTCGGTTTGCCTTGTATGTTTCAGATGCTTTATGCCTGAATGTAGGTGATTTTAAATCAAATGCTGTTATAATCGCATCAGGTTTTAATTCTTTTATATTTTTAAGATATATATTCATAAACCCGAATATTGCATTCGTGCATACACCTTTTTTATTTGATAATATTCGCACGCCATAAAATGCACGGTTCATAAGGCTATTGCCGTCAATAACAAAAAATTTCAAAGTAAATATCCTTTCACAAAATTATTATCAAGTTATTATACCACATTTTGCGAAAAAATACAAGTTTCATAAAATTAATTTTTTTAGGAACGAG
>JALEJO010000127.1 GCA_022769365.1 Oscillospiraceae bacterium
GCAAGTAATTTCACAAGAACCGCTTTTTGTGCGTGCAGACGATTTTCTGCTTCGTCAAAAATTTCATTTGCATGTGCTTCAAAAGCTTCTTCTGTTATTTCTTCGCCTCTATGTGCAGGCAGGCAATGCATAAGCATTGCATCAGGTTTTGCAAGTTTCATAAGTTCAGTTGAAACAGTATAACCCGAAAAATCAATCTTTCTCTGTTCAATGTTTGTTTCACGTCCCATTGAATACCATGAGTCTGTAACTACAACATCAGCATCTTTTATTGCTTCTTCCATTGATTCGGTTATTTCAAAGTCACCTGTTTTTTTAGCAAATTCAAGAACACTTTCATCAGGGTGATATTTTGCAGGGCAGGAACATGAAACTGCCATTCCAACTTTCAAAGCACCCATTATAATTGAATTTGCCATATTATTTCCGTCACCAATGAAACAAAGTTTCAAACCCTCGAAAATATTTTTGTATTCTCTTATTGTTAAAAGGTCTGCAAGGACCTGACAAGGATGGCTGAAATCAGTTAAACCGTTTATAACAGGAACTGTGCTGTATTCGGCAAATTTTTCAAGATCTGCCTGACTGTATTCTCTTATTAAAATTCCGTCAACGTAACGTGAGAGGGTTCTTGCTGTATCCTGAATTGGTTCGCCTCTTTCAATCTGCAAATCATCAGCAGAGAGAAAAAGTGCCTGACCGCCAAGCTGATACATTCCTGTTTCAAAAGAAACTCTTGTTCTTGTTGAAACTTTGTGGAATATCATTCCGAGAGTTTTTCCCTTTAAATATGGGTGCGGTATATGATTTTTAAGATCAAATTTAAGCTGATCCGCTTCATTTAATATATCTATTATCTCTTCTTTTGTCAAATCAGATATTTTCAAAAGATTTTCCATTTATATCACTTCCCGAAAATTATTCTGCAAGAACTTTTTTGAATATTTCAATACCCTTGTCTATTTCTTCCTTTGTGATTGTAAGAGGAGGAAGAAGACGTACTTTTTCTTTTGCAGTAAGAACAAGGAGTCCGTTTTCAAAACATTTAAGACCAACATCAGCGGCTTTTTTATCTTTCAAAGTAATTCCTATCATCATTCCTATTCCTGAAAGAAGTTCAACACCATCAATTTCAATAAGTTTTGCTCTTAAATAATCGGCATTTTCACGAACATTTTCAAGGAAGCCTTTTGATGTGACTTTTTTAAGAACAGCAAGACCGCCTGCACACGCAATAGGATTTCCGCCAAATGTTGAACCATGCATACCTTTGCTGAGTACTTCGCTGTATTCTTTTTTAGTAAGACAAGCACCTATAGGAACACCGCCTGCAAGACCTTTTGCAAGTGTTACAATATCGCCCTTGTGACCAAAATTTTCGCCTGCAAGAAGTTTGCCCGTTCTGCCTATACCTGTCTGAACTTCATCAGTTATAACAAGAATATCTCTCTTTGCACATTCTTCATAAATTGCATCAACAAATTCCTGTGAAAGTGCATTAACTCCGCCTTCACCCTGAATATATTCAAGCATAATTGCACAAACAGTTTTATCTTCAAGTTTTTTCTTTAAGTCATCAATATTATTTGTTTCAACATTAACAAACCCTTCAACAAATGGGAAGAAATAGTTATGGAACACGTCCTGACCTGTTGCAGAAAGAGTTGCAAGTGTTCTTCCGTGGAATGAATTTGTTAAAGTTAAAATAGTGTGTCTGCCTTTGCCATATTTATCAAAACTATATTTTCTTGCAAGTTTTATTGCACATTCATTTGCTTCAGCACCGCTGTTTCCAAAGAAAACAGCATCATATCCTGTTGATTTGCAAAGAAGTTCAGCAAATTCAGCCTGAACACCTGAATAATAATAGTTTGAAGTATGCTGGAAACTTTTAACCTGATTGCAAACTGCTTCAACCCAATCTGAATCGCAAAAACCAAGTGAGTTTGTTCCGATACCGCTTCCGAAATCTATATATTCTTTTCCGTCTTCATCTGTACATACAGCATTACTTCCCTTTTTCATTGCAAGAGGATAACGTCCATATGTATGCATAACATATTTATCAAATTTTTCAATTGTACCTGACATAATTTTATCTCCCAACTTATTTTATTAGGTGAACTGTGTACCAATTCCCTCGCTTGAAAGCATTTCAATAAGAATCGAATGTGGAACACGTCCGTCTATAATTGCAGTTTTTGAAACACCACGTCTGACGGCTTCAACACAACAATCAATCTTAGGTATCATACCGCCTGAAATAATTCCCTGTCTTTTCATAAACGGAACTTCGCTTACGTTTACAAAAGGAATAAGAGTTGACGGGTCGTCTTTATCTCTTAAAAGTCCTGCTATATCAGTCATAAGAATAAGATTTTCCGCTTTGAGTTCTGCGGCAATTCTTGCGGCTGCCGTATCAGCATTTATATTGTATGTATTGCCTTCGTTATCTGTTGCAACTGTTGCAATAACAGGAATATAACCCTTTTCAAGTGCATCAAGTATAGGCTGACTGTTTACCGATGTGATTTTTCCGACATATCCAAGGTCTTCACCGTTTGCACCATATGCTCTCTGTGCTTTAAGCATATCACCATCTATACCGCATATTCCGAGTGCTTTTCCGTTATGCATATGAATAAGCTGAACAAGTTCCTTGTTTACCTTACCCGAAAGAACCATTTTAACAACATTTATAGTATCTGCACCTGTATATCTTAAACCTGAAATGAACTTGCTTTCAATATTAAGTTTTTTAAGCATTTCATTTATTTCAGGACCGCCGCCATGTACAAGAACAACCTTTATTCCGACAAGTGACAACAAAACAAGGTCACTCATAACACAGTTTTTAAGTTCCTCGTTTGTCATAGCGTTTCCGCCGTATTTGATAACAACAATTTTATTGCCGTATTTCTGGATATAAGGCAATGCATCTATAAGAACTTTAGACCTTAAACTATTTGATATTTCTGTTAATTCTTCCATTATTTTTCTCCAAAATCAAGAACGATAATCCGCGTTTATTTTTACATAATCATATGTGAGGTCACAACCCCATGCAGTTGCTTCTTCAGTTCCCTCATGCATATCAACATAAACAGTAACTGCATCACATTTCATTATTTCAACCGCTTTTTCTTCATCAAAAACAATAGGTGTTCCCTTGTCGAAAACTTTCATTCTTCCTGCTTTGCTTTCAAAGAAAAGTTCAACATCTTCCTGATTAAAGTCAGCACCTGAATAACCCATTGCACAAAGAAAACGTCCGAAATTCGCATCGCAGCCATAAATTGCCGCTTTTGATAAATTTGAACCAACTATTGCACGTGAAAGAGTTCTTGCATCTTCTTTTGACTTTGCATTAACAACTTTTGCTTCAAAAAGTTTTGTTGCACCTTCGCCGTCACCTGCCATTTTCTTTGCAAGAAATTCGCATACAAAACGAAGTGCCTTTTTAAATAATGCATAATCATCATTTTTTTCTGTTATTTTGTTATTTTCCGCAAGTCCGTTTGCCATAATAACAAGTGTATCATTTGTTGAAGTATCACCATCAACAGTTATCATATTGAAAGTATCTTTTACAACGTCGCTGACTGCTTCCTGCAAAAGACCTTTTTCAATGTTTAAATCAGTAGTTAAAAATCCAAGCATAGTACACATATTAGGGTGAATCATACCTGAACCTTTACTCATACCGCCAAGTGTTATTTTTTTGCCTGATATTTCAAATTCAACGGCAATTTCTTTATTTATTGTGTCAGTTGTCATAATAGCCTTTGATGCCGCTGTACCTGCTTTTTCGGAACGTTCAAGCTTTCCGCTCATATCCTGAACACCTTTTACAAGCTTTTCAACCGGCAACTGCATACCGATTACACCTGTTGATGCAACAAGTACACCGTCATATGAAACGCCAAGGCTTTTTTCAACTGCTTTTGATGTTGCTTCGCACGCATCAAAGCCTTCTTTGCCTGTGCAGGCATTTGCAATTCCTGAATTTACAACAACCGCACTTACGTCCTTGCCTGACTTTACTATTTTCATATCCCACTGAACACAAGCCGCTTTTACAACATTACTTGTAAAAGTTCCCGCACATACACAAGGTTTTTCTGAATATACCATTGCCATATCTGTACGGTCTTTATATTTAATATTTGCTTCACAGCAGGCAGCCTTGAAACCTTTGGCTGCACATACTCCTCCGCTTATAACATTTATATCTTTCATTTTAAAACATCTCCCAAAATTAAAGAAGTCCTGTTGTTTCATCAATACCCATCATAATGTTAAGACACTGAACAGCCGCACCTGATGCACCTTTTCCAAGGTTGTCAAGTCTTGAACAAAGCATAATTCTTTCATCGTCACCGAAAATATGTATTTCCATTTTATTTGTTCCGCTTAAATCATTTGATGAAAGTAAAACTTTTTTCTGTTCTTCAATATCTTTCCAAGGCATAACCTTAACAAAATTCTGTCCGTCATAATGCTTTGCAAACATTTCATAAACATCTGAAACAGTAACTTTTTTATCTGCAAGTCTTGTTCTGAAAGGCACACATACAACCATACCGCTGTAATAATCGTCAACAATAGGTGTAAAAATAGGCTTTTCTGCAAGACCTGTTATCTTCTGCATTTCAGGAAGATGTTTATGTGTCTGTGCAAGTCCGTAAAATCTCGGACTGTTGAAAGTTTCAGGCTTTTCATCTGATTCATATTGTGCAATCATTTTATTTCCGCCACCGCTGTAACCTGAAACCGCAAAACTTGTAACAGGATAATCAGCAGGCATAATTCCGCTTGAAACCATAGGATAAACAAGTGAAATAAATCCGCTTGCATAACATCCAGGAACTGCAACTCTTTTTGAATCAACTATCTTTTTTCTGTGATTTTCTGAAAGTTCAGGAAATCCATAAGCCCATTCAGGATTTGTTCTGTGTGCTGTTGAAGCATCAATTATTCTTACATTCGGGTTTTCAATCATAGAAACAGCTTCAATTGAGGCTGCATCAGGAAGGCAAAGAAAAGTGAAATCTGAAGAGTTTATCATTTTCTTTCTTTCTTCAGGGTCTTTTCTCTTTGCTTCATCTATCATAAGTATTTCAATATCATCACGTCCGGCAAATCTTTCACGGATTTTTAAACCTGTTGTACCTGCCTGACCATCTATGTAAATTTTAGGTTTCATCGAAAAATTCTCCCCATCTTTAAATTATATTACATACCAAGCTGTTTTTTTACTATATCAAGCTGAACTTTAACGGCATCAGGTGAAGGACCGCCAAAAGATTTTCTTCCCTTAACGCAAGTATCAAGTGAAATAGCTTTGTAAACATCTTCATTGAAAAGCTGTGACATTTCCTTATATTTTTCAATAGGAAGTGTTTCGAGTGTTAAATCGTTATCTATGCAATATGCAACAATTGTACCTGTGATTTTATATGCATCTCTGAAAGGCATACCCTTTTTAACAAGATAATCTGCACAGTCAGTTGCATTAATAAATCCTCTTGCTGCCGCATTTCTCATATTATGAACATATGGTTTCATTGTTTCAACCATAGGAATGCAAGTCTTTAAGCAAAGTTTAACATTATCAACTGAATCAAAAATTGCTTCCTTGTCTTCCTGCATATCTTTGTTGTATGCAAGCGGAAGACCTTTCATCATTGTTAAAAGTGTCATAAGATTTCCGTTTACTCTTGCAGTCTTACCTCTTACAAGTTCGGAAATATCAGGATTTTTCTTCTGCGGCATAATTGAAGAACCTGTTGAAAATGCATCATCAAGTTCAATAAATTTAAATTCCCAGCTGCACCACATTATAATTTCTTCTGAAAGTCTTGAAAGATGTGTCATAATAAGTGAAATTGCACAACCGAGTTCAATTGCATAATCTCTGTCTGAAACGCCGTCAAGGCTGTTTATCATAGGTCTGTCGAATCCGAGTAAATCAGATGTTTCCTGACGGTCTATGTTATATGTTGTACCTGCCAAAGCACATGAACCAAGCGGACACTCATTCATTCTCTTATTAACATCATCAAGTCTGCCTAAATCTCTTATAAACATACTTACATATGCAAGAAGATGGTGTGCAAAAGTTACAGGCTGTGCTCTCTGAAGATGAGTATAACCAGGCATAATTGTTTCTGTATGCTTTGCAGCGAGTTCTGTTAAAGTAACAGCAAACTTATGAACAAGTTCTTTTATTTCCTTTATTTCATCTCTTAAATAGAGTCTTAAATCAAGTGCAACCTGATCATTTCTTGAACGTGAAGTATGAAGTCTTTTGCCTACACTGCCGAGTCTTTTTGTAAGTTCAGCTTCAATAAACATATGAATATCTTCCGCTGTAGGATCAAATTCAAGTTTGCCTTCTTCTATGTCTGCAAGGATTTCTTTCAATCCCTTTATAATTGTTTCGCTGTCATCTTTTGAAATAACACCGCAGTCGCCAAGCATTGTTGCATGTGCAATGCTTCCCTGAATATCGTGCTTATACATTCTTGCATCGAATGAAATAGATGAATTGAATGCATTTACTGTATCGTCAACTTTCTTTGAAAATCGACCTGCCCACATCATTTCTGCCATTATATATATCCTCCGAATTTATAATCTTTAAAACATAAAAACATAATATTTTATTGCAGCTGAACTTATCTCTCAAATCCACCTGCAATAAAATATTAAAGGGGCTGTGTTTACAACCCCTTATTTTTATCAAGCATACAATTTCAAATAATTACTTATTTGTGTTCTGTGCTGACTTTGCTCTAACCTTTGTTGGAAGACCGAAGAGGTGAATAAATCCGCCTGCATCCTTCTGGTCATAAACGTGGTCTTCATCAAATGTTGCAACTTCTTCACTGTAGAGTGTATATGGTGAAGTAACACCTGCTGTGATGATATTGCCCTTGTAAAGCTTGAGTTTAACATCACCTGTGCAGAATTCCTGTGTCTTGTCAACAAAAGCTGAAAGTGATTCACGGAGTGTACCAAACCATAAACCGTTGTATACGAGGTCAGCAAACTTAATAGCAAGTTCTGATTTAACTCTTGCTGTTTCCTTGTCAACTGTGATTGATTCAAGAACTGCATGTGCAGCATAGAGAATAGCTCCGCCAGGAGTTTCATAAACGCCTCTTGACTTCATACCAACAAGACGGTTTTCAACGAGGTCAACAATACCAACGCCGTTTTCGCCGCCAACCTTGTTAAGAGCTTCAATCATTTCTGTACCGTTTAATGTTTTACCATCAAGCTGTGTAGGAATACCCTTTTCAAAGTGAAGTGTGATATATGTTGGCTTGTCAGGAGCCTGTTCTGGTGAAACACCAAGTTCAAGGAATCCCTTTTCGTTGTACTTTGGTTCATTTGCAGGATCTTCAAGGTCAAGACCTTCGTGTGAAAGATGCCAGAGATTCTTATCCTTTGAGTAGTTTGTTTCACGGTTTATCTTGAGCGGAATGTTATGAGCTTCTGCATATTCAATTTCCTGTTCTCTTGACTTGATGTCCCATTCACGCCATGGAGCGATTATAGCAAGGTCAGGAGCGAATGCCATAAGACCAACTTCA
>JALEJO010000139.1 GCA_022769365.1 Oscillospiraceae bacterium
AAGTGCATTTGAAAACTGCATAAATCTTGAAACTTTTGAAGTTCCTGACACTGTTGAAACAATAGAATCAAAGGCATTTTATTTCTGTCAGTCTTTAACTGAATTTCCAAACCTTGAAAATGTTGCAAATGTTGCCGAAAATGCTTTTGATAAAAGCGGTGTAGTTACTGCTGATAATGCTGACGGAGTTGTTTTTTCAGTTGGAAATGTTTATGTTTCACCTGAATATGCAGGTAAAAACGTAACTGTTCCTGTTAAGATAAAAGACAACAAAACTTTCTGCCGTTCAATAATTTCAATGATATACGATAATAAGCTTACATATGCAGATGCACAGCCTGAACTTATGGGTTGGCTTTATATGAAAAATTCATCTTCTGAAAGAATGGAAATTCTTGGCGAATGTTATACTGACGAAGACGGAATACTTGCAAATCTTACTTTTAAACTTCCTGATGATATTAAATCAGGTGACTCTTTCGGCGTTTATGTTTCATCTTTCGATTTTGAAAATTCAGATGAAATAACAGAAGGCTACGAAAAATATTCTGTTTTTGGCGGAAAAATAAGAGTTGTAGACAGCAGTATTAAAGGCGATGTAAACGACGATGGAAAACTTGATGCTTCTGATGTTAAAGCTCTTCAGAGGTTTATTCTTGCAAAGTCAACAGCCGCTGACCCTGTAACTTCAGATTTAAACGGTGACGGCATTGTTAATCTTATTGACCTTGCTATGTTAAAAGAGATGCTCATTAAATGAGGAATTAGGAATGATGAATGAGGAATTAAGGTGTCAGCTATCGCGACTTATCTAAAACCCCTCAGTCAAGCCTTGCGGCTTGACAGCTCCCCTTTCAGGGGAGCCTTTATTAACCTTTGTAAATTTTATAAAAAATCCCTATATATAGCCTCCCCTGAAAGGGGAGGGGGACCGCCGCAAGGCGGTGGAGGGGTATTTAAATCCGTCAGCGAAGCTGACACCATAATTCCTAATTCCTCACTCTTCATTCCTAATTAAAAAAGTCCTCCTGAAAAGGAGGACTTTTTTTATATATAATATAATTACATATTAATAACGATTTCAGTTTCAGGAGTAAGAATATTTGCAGGAATGTAGCAACCATCAATTTTCTTTCCGTTAACTTCAGTAAATGAAACGCCGCTTTCTTTGTGGTTAGGATTTTTAACCTTGATATTGAGCTTGTTTCCTCTGAAAATCTTAGTCATTTCAAAACCGTCCCATTCAGCAGGAATTGCAGGGCTTATTTTAATGCCATCTGCATCAGGCTGAATACCGCAAATACCTTCAACGCATCCAACCATAACAGTTGAAGCTGTACCTGTGAGCCAGTGAACGTGTGAACAGCCTGCATTAGGTGACTGTCTGCTTTCAGTAAACTGACCATGTACATATGGTTCCATTTTTCTTATTTCTGCTTTGTCATTCATTGCAGCAGGAGCAGTTTCCATAAAGTATTCAAATGCTCTGTTTCCGTGTCCGAGGATTGATTCTGCAAGGATAAGCCAACCCTGTGTCTGTGAGAAAATGCCACCGTTTTCCTTTGTGTCAGGATTGAAAACTATCATAAGAGTACCATCGAAATAATGGTCTTTATATGGAGGGTCAAGAAGTTTTGCACCATATGGTGTGTTAAGAATATCATAAACTGACTGCATTGCTTTTTCAGCTTTTTCTTTATCACCAAAATGAGAAATAACTGCCCAGCTCTGAGGATTAAGCCACATTGAAGCTTCAGGGTCTTTCTTTGCACCAACTATTTCGCCTGTTTCTCTGATACCTCTTATATATCTGTCTTCGTCCCAGCACTTTTCAAGAGCATCAGCAAGTTTTGAACGTGCTTCTTCAATATACTTAACATATTCAGAATCACCACGTTTTTCAGCAAGGTCGTGCATAACATTCATTGCATAATAAAGCTGGAATGCAACGAAAGTAGATTCGCCTTTTTTGCCAAGACGCAGACAATCGTTCCAGTCAGCATGAAGTCCGGCAGGCATATCGTGGTCGCCGAGATGTTCCATAGAAAATCTTATTGCGTTTTTCATATGGTCATAAACAGTATCTTCACCCTTGTTTGCATAAACTATAACTTCATCAAGGAATGCTTCATTACCACTTTCACCAATATATTTCATAATCGTTGGGAAGAGCCAGAGTGCATCATCTGCACGGTATGAAGGATGTCCTGTTTCCTTAACGTATTCAGGATCATCAGGTGTGTTTTCGTGACCGGCATTATGATTGAATTTAACAAGTGGAAGTCCGCCGCCGTTGTCAACCTGTGCAGAAAGCATAAATCTGATTTTTTCAAGTGCCATTTCAGGATCAAGATGGATTATACCCTGAATATCCTGAACTGTGTCACGGTAACCATAACCGTTTCTCAATCCGCAATAAATAAATGATGCGGCACGTGACCATGTAAATGTAATAAAGCACTGATAAGCATTCCATACATTTATCATATTGTTGAATTCTTCAGATGGTGTTTTTACACTGAAATTATTGAGTTTCGAATGCCAGTAGTTTTTGAGTTCGTCAATTTCTTTATCAACAACACCAGATTTTTCGTAACTGCTTAAAATTTCATCAGCTTCCTGTGGCCTTTTCTGACCAAGAATATAGATGAGTTCTTTTGTTTCGCCTGGTTCAAGTGTGATATTTGACTGTAAAGCACCACATGAATTAGAATTGTAGTTTGTCTGATTTTTGCAGTCACCTTCTTCAACACATATCGGGTTTGAATAAGTTCTGTATGAACCTATAAATTTTTCGAGGCTTCCGCAGTATGAATCAATGTCAGCACCAACCATACCAAAAAATCTTTCAAGTCCGTTTGAACCTGATGCATCTCTGTTTTCATATTCATTGATATGCTGAATAATTTTATTTTTTATAAATTCAGTTCTGCTTATGAAAAGAGTGTACTGTAAATTTACCTGATCCTGTTCATAGTTTGAATCGTTTGTAAATTCAACAAATCCGAAAGCAGAGAGGTTTCTTGACTTGTTTCCCTTGTTTGTTACTTTACATCTCCATACTTCATATGTTTTTCCAAGCGGAACATAGTATGAAGTTTCAGTGTTTATGTCTGAATAATCAGAAGAAATAACAGTATATGCAGTACCATGACGGCAGACTGACTTATATTCTTCCTGAGATTTTCCAACAGGCTGCCATGTTGCAGACCAGTAGTCTTTTGTGTCATTATCTCTTATATAGATGTATCTTCCAGGAAGAGCCATCATTGAATTGAAGCGGAAACGTGAAATTCTTCCGTTTGCTCCTGATTTAACGAAGCTGTATCCTGCACCGTTGTTTGAAACCATTGCACCATATTCAGGTGAACCGAGATAGTTGGTCCAAGGTGTTGGTGTATCTTGTCTTGTTATAACATATTCCTTGTTTTCAAGGTCAAAGTGTCCGTATTGCATCAGCATACTCCTTTTCTGTAATATTTACTTATATAATAACATTTTTAAACAAAAAAATCAAGCATAATTACAATGTTTTTAATAAAAATTTGTTGTTTAAATTGAATAGTAAAAAAATTATCAGAACAAGTGTACTGTTTTTTGCATATAATGACAAAAAAGAATAAGGGAGAAATTATATGAAAAAGATGACTATTATAAATAGTGATAAAAGAATGGAGTATCTTAAAGAATATTTTTCAGAAAATTATGATATTTCAGAAAAAATGGAATCAAAAGGCAGTGATTATATTATTCTTCCATTGCCTTGCAGTCGTGATGGAAAAACAATATGCGGAACAGACGGAAAATTGAATTTTGATGATTTGAAAAAGTATCTAAAAAAAGATGGAATAATATTTGGCGGAAAAATTCCTGAAAAAGTAAAAATTACACTTGAAAAAGACAAAATAATATGGTATGATTATTTTAATGAAGAAACAGAACAAAAAAATGCTGCGGCAACAGCCGAGGGAGTTGTGAAAATTCTTATCGAAAATACTCCTGCAATGCTTTCAGAACAAAAGATTTTGTTAATAGGTGCAGGAAGAATAACGGAATATCTTGCTCCGCTGCTTAAAGCCTTTGGTTCAGATATTGCAATAGCAACGAGCAGCAGTGTAAAAAAAGCAAAAATAAAAATGCATGGATTTAAAGCCGTCGATATTGAAAAGGTAACGGAAACTGTAAGCGACTATAATATATGTGTAAATACATCGCCTTGCTTTAAAATTGATGTTGGTAAGATTGATAAGTGTAAAGATCTTCTCTATGTTGAACTTGCACTTAAATATGAAGAGAATGATATTGAAAATGCACATAAAAAGTCAATTAATATATTGTGTGCACCAGGTATTCCAACGGTATATTCAAGATGGCATAGTTAAAAATGCTATAAAATTCGACTGATGTTGAAAATTATTTGTATTGATATGCTTTTTTACCAAAAAGAATTGAATTTTGACACGAAATATTTAAATTAAAATTAAAATAAAGTCTTGACAGATTGGTCACAATGTGGTAAAATAACAACATAGCAAGTATTAGGGGTTTGGATAAAAACCGTGATACTGTGTGTTAAACACGAAAAAATATAGTAACTAAGGAAAGAAAGAGGTAGAGCAATGAAATTTAACCTTAAAAAAACAATTGCCGGCATTTCAGCTCTCGCACTTGCAGCAACACAGATTACTGTAATGGTTGCAAACGCTGCGGATTCAGCAAGTGCCAAGAAGGTCACTCTCGATTCTGTAACAAAGTTTGAAAAAGCTGG
>JALEJO010000142.1 GCA_022769365.1 Oscillospiraceae bacterium
CTATATCTCAGGTAAAAAATAAGAAAGAAACTGCTGAAAAAAAAGTTGCAGCTGAAGTTAAAGCCGAAGTAACAGAAAAGATTGATGAAGTAAAAAAAGCAGTTACAAAAAAGCCATCGACAGCCAAAAAAACGGCAGCTAAGACAAAAAAGCCTGCCGCTGAAAAGATTGTTGAAGAAGTCAAGGAAGTTATAGAAGAAAAAACAGCCGCAGTTAAGAAAACAGCTGTCAAAAAAACAGCAGATGTTTTTATTGAGTATGGCGGTAAGCAAATAAAAACAGCTGACCTTATAGAAAGAGCAAAGGCTGATTTTGCAGCAGCAGGAAATAAGAAAACTGATGCAAAAGATGTTAAGGTTTATGTAAAACCTGAAGAATCTAAGGCTTACTATGTTATAAACGGCAATTTTACAGGGAATTTTGAAGTTTAATTAAATTTGAATAATCAAGGCTGAAATTGTATTTTTACAGTTTCAGTCTTTTTTTATTTTGTATTTTTAAAAATAAGAAAAGCGGCTGAAATCAGCCGCTTTTTTAGAATAAGGTATTTTAATAATTTGGATAGGATTAGTTAAGAGCTTTTATTCGCCGAAGCCTGACTTGAATAATTCAACGATTTCGTTTAAAACATTCTGTTCATCTTCGCCATCGCAAACAATTTCAACTTCACAGCCTTTTTTCATACATGCAGCCATTATCTGCATAGGTGCTTTAGCTTTTACTGTTTTGCCGTTTGCGTTAAGAGTTACTTCGCATCCTGCGTGCTGCTTTACAGCCTTTGCGAGTATTCCTGCCGGTCTCATGTGAAGACCCTGTTCATTTACTACTGTTACTTTTTCTGAAACCATTTTAATTTACTCCTTTTTACTTTTAAAAATTTTTTTGATTTATTACTTACTCAACAACTTTCTTCTTTAATAATCCAAGAAGAAGAGCTGTTATTACTGAACCTATAAGCCATGCGACAATGTACATAAATGGATTTCCTACTGTTGCAAATACGAAGATACCGCCATGAGGTGCCATAAGTGTGCATTTGAAGCCTGCTGAGATACCACCTGCAACTGCTGCACCAACCATTGTGCAAGGGATAACATGAAGCGGATCTGCTGCTGCGAATGGAATTGCACCTTCTGTGATGAATGAACAACCCATTACAACGTTTGAAACTGCTGAGTTTCTTTCTGCCTTTGTAAACTTCTTAGGGAAGATAAAGTTTGCAAGTGCAATTCCAAGAGGTGGAACCATACCGCCTACCATAACAGCTGCCATTGAAATGTAGCAAGCCTGAACGGCAGGGTCTGTATTTGTGAGTCCCTGATTAAGAAGGTCGTTTGCAGTTGTGAGCATTCCTGTTCCGAATACATATGCTGCCTTATTAATCGGACCGCCCATATCAATTGCCATCATTGCACCAAGAATAACTCCGAGTAATACAAGTAAGTTATTGTTTGCAAGTGCTGAAAGCATATTGCTTAAACCTGTGTTTATAAGACCAATGATAGGGTTGAAAATGAATATCATAAGAACACTTATGATGAATATACCAACAAGTGGATAAATAAGTGTAGGTTTAATTCCTTCAAGTGATTTAGGAAATTTAGCACATATTTTCTTTAAAAGAAGAATTATGAAACCTGCAACAAAACCTGCTGCAATACCGCCAAGGAATCCTGAAACTGTATTACCTGACGTTTCACTGACAAATCCAAATCTTTCAAGGAATCCAGAAAAACCTGTGAGATTATCGTTTGCCCATATATAACTTGCTATTTTTGCGTTACCTGTTGAAGCAAGCATACCGCCTGTGAAACCAACGGCAAGTCCCGGCAAATCGGCTATTGAATAAGCTATGAAACCGGCAAGAACAGGAACCATAAGGTTCATTGAAAGACCGCCTGCATATTTGAAGAACGCCGAGAGAGGTGTCATTGTACCGAAGTTTGCACCGCCTGTTGAACCATATCCGCATATTGTGTCAATCAGGAATGCTATTGCAACCATTATACCGCCGCCAATTACAAACGGAAGCATATGTGAAACACCACTCATAAGATGTTTATATATCTGACTGCCTATACTTTGTTTTTCAGCAGGTGTTGAACTTGATACATTATCTTCGTGATGAATAGGTGCTTTCTTGTCGATAATTTCGTTTATAAGTTCTTCAGGTCTGTGTATTCCTTCTGCAACCTTTACAAAAAGAACAGGTTTACCATTGAATCTTGCTGTTTTAACTTTTTTATCTGCTGCAACAATAATACCATCACAATTTGCAATTTCTTCATCTGTGAGAATATTTTTAGCACCGCCTGAACCGTTTGTTTCAACTTTAATCGTTATTCCCATTTTCTTTCCGGCTTTTTCAAGTGCTTCAGCCGCCATATAAGTATGTGCTATACCTGTAGGACATGCTGTTACGGCGAGCACTCTTATAACACCATCAGATGTGCTTACTTCCGCTTTTCCTTCTTCAGGATATTTTTCTTTTTCCATATCATCTATGGCTTTAAGAAATTCATCTTTATCCTTTGCTGAAAGAAGTTTTGCTCTGAAATCTTCATCCATAAGTATTGTCATAAGTCTTGCAAGTACTTCAAGATGAACATCACCGTTATTAGGTGCTGCAATCATAAAAAGTATGTTTGACGGTTCGTCGTCCATTGAATCATAATCAACGCCATCAGGAACTGTCATTGCTGCAAGTGAAGGAGCTTTTACAGCATCACTTTTAGCGTGTGGAATTGCAATACCTTCGCCAACGGCTGTTGAACTCATTTCTTCTCTTGCGAGAATACCCTTTTTATACTTTTCTCTGTCGGCTATTTTTCCGCCTTTTACCTGAAGTTCAATAAGCATATCTATTGCTTCAGATTTTGTTTTTGGAGAAGCATTAAGTGTTATACTCCTCTTGTCAAGTAAATCAACTATACGCATAATTCATTACCTCCAATTTTAAATATTTTTATTTTATCAGACTTTTTATAACTGTTCGAGAAGTCTGAATATTTCGTCCTTTGTGGCAAGTCCGTCTGAGAATGCTGTTGCACCGCCTGATGCAGTTCCAAGTTTAAGGGCATATTCATAATCGCCATCAACGGAACCTGCAACAAATCCTGCAACCATTGAATCGCCTGCACCGACTGAATTTTTAACTTTTCCCTTGCATACTCCGCAAGTGTGAACATTGTCGTCTTTGTCAATCAGAATCGCACCATCTCCGGCCATAGATATGAGAACATTTACTGCTCCCATATCTTTCAGCCTTCGTGCATATTTTATTATTTCCTCATTTGTTTTAAGTTCAACACCAAACATTTCTCCAAGTTCATGGTTATTCGGCTTGATGAGAAACGGCTTGAATTTTAAAACTTTAAGGAGAAGGTCTTTCGTTGCATCAACAACTATTTTAATATCTTTTGAAGAGATATATTCAAGAATTTTTTCGTATATATCAGATGGGAGAGTGTTAGGAATGCTTCCTGCAAGAATAAGTGTATCTCCATTTTCAAGTTTATCAAGTTTTGAATAAAGTTCTTTTATTGCTTCATCTGTTATAACAGGTCCTTGACCGTTTAATTCAGTTTCTTCTGAAGATTTTATTTTAACATTTATTCTTGAGAAACCTTTTTCAAGATGAACAAAATCAGTTTCAATTCCTTTTGTTTTTATTCCGTCTTCAATTGCTTTTCCTGTAAACCCTGCAACAAAACCAAGTGCTTTTGATTTTATACCAAGTTCAGAAAGAACCCACGAAACATTTATTCCTTTTCCGCCAAAATATATTTCTTCTTTTGATGATCTGTTTACACTTCCTGTTTTCATATCATCTGTATGAACTACATAGTCAATTGCGGGATTGAATGTTACTGTATAAATCATTTAAAAACCTCCTTTATATCTGCATCGGATAATAAACTCATATCAGAAAGTCTGTCGGTTATTATTTTGCCAACATTAAGCGGTGCAAATCTTACTGATGTTATTTTATCAAATTTTGAATGATCTGCAAGAATGAAAACATCTCTGCTTCTTTCAATGGCAGCTCTTTTTACAGCCGCTTCATTTGTATCAGGTGTTGTTAAACCACCTGATTTTGAAACTCCGTTTACACCCATAAAACATTTTGTGAAATTAAAATTTTGAAGAGAGTTTACACATTCAGCACCTATAACAGATTCGGTTGATGCTTTGATTTCCCCTGACGGTATAAAAACTTTAAAACCTTGTAATGCAAGTTTTTTTGCATTTATAAATCCGTTTGTAACGCACGTCACATTTTTACATTTAAGAAAACCAATCATCTTTTCTGTTGTTGTTCCTGCATCAATGTAAATAAAATCGTTTTCATTTACAAGGGAAGCAGCATATTGTGCAATGGCTGTTTTTTCTTCAATGAATAAAACTTCTTTTTCTTCAACAGTATGTTCTGTCAATGAAAAATTGTCATTCAGTGCAACAGCACCGCCGTGAACTTTTTTAAGCATACCGCTTTCGTTTAGTGCATTTAAATCTCTTCGTATTGTTGATTCGGAAGTATTCAGGGCAGAACATAAATCTTGTATTCTTGCACTTCCGTTACTGTTTACTATTTCAAGTATTAATGAATATCTTTTTTCTGTAAGCAATATATATCACCTTCGTAATGTGTTTTAAATTGTTATTTCCTTTTGTTGTATGCATTATACCATAACGTTTTTCAAAAATCAAGAGCAAAACGCCAAAAACATTCAAAATCATTCAAAAACTGTAGATTTGAATAATAAAATTATTCATAATTTGTGTAATATGCATAATTTAACTTTGTTAATACTAATGAAAGATACAGAATTAATTTCTACATCTTTCAAAACCAGTCATTTATAATTAAAACAAACAAAAAAACAGCCAAATATTTCTACTTGACTGTTTCAGTATAATGATATCAAATTTTGGAGAAAACTTTAAATTATGAGAAGAGAGGAGTTGAAAGGTATCTGTCGCCTGTATCAGGGAGAAGAACAACGATTGTTTTACCCTTGTTTTCAGGTCTCTTTGCAAGTTCAAGTCCTGCCCATGTTGCAGCACCTGCTGAGATACCAACAAGAAGTCCTTCGTTCTTTGCAATTTCTTTACCGATTGCAAAAGCATCTTCATTTGCAACTGTGATTATTTCATCATAAATCTTTGTGTTAAGAGTTTCAGGAACGAAACCTGCACCGATACCCTGAATTTTGTGAGGACCGCTTACGCCCTTTGAAAGAACAGGTGATGTTTCAGGTTCAACTGCAACTATCTTAACATTAGGATTCTGTGACTTGAGGTATTCACCAACACCGCTGAGTGTTCCGCCAGTACCAACACCTGCAACAAAGATGTCAACTTTTCCGTCTGTGTCGTTCCAGATTTCAACACCTGTTGTTTTCTTGTGCATTTCAGGGTTAGCAGGGTTTGTGAACTGTGATGGGATAAAGCTGTTTGGAATTTCCTTTGCAAGTTCATCAGCCTTTGCAATAGCACCCTTCATACCCTTTGCACCTTCTGTAAGAACGAGTTCAGCACCATAAGCTTTAAGAAGGTTACGACGTTCAACGCTCATTGTTTCAGGCATTGTAAGAATTATTCTGTAGCCCTTTGAAGCTGCAACTGCTGCAAGACCGATACCTGTGTTACCACTTGTTGGTTCAATGATAACGCTGTCTGATTTAAGAATTCCCTTTGCTTCAGCGTCTTCAATCATTGCCTTTGCAATTCTGTCTTTAACGCTTCCTGATGGGTTTAAATATTCGAGTTTTCCAAGAAGAGTAGCTTCAACGTTGTGAGCTTTTTCTGTGTTAGTGAGTTCAAGTAATGGTGTTCCGCCTACGAGTTCTGTGATTGACTTAAAAATTTTCATTGTATTTTACTCCTTAAAAAATAATATTTTTGTGAGGGCTTTATCTGCTCTTCACTTTACGATATGTATTATACCACTAATATCCTATAATGTCAATAGGAATTTAGGATATTTTTTAATCTTTGTAAACTATATACAAAATTATAAACATTATTATGGTTAGTATAACAAAATTACACTTAATTTAAGGTTATTTTAAGCTAATAGTTGTATAATATAATAGGGTAGTTTTGGATTTATCTATTATATTATAAAGGAGAAGATATTGATGAATCGAAAAATTAAAGCTGTTGCGGCTGCTTTATCCTGTGTGATTGCAGCTTCTTCCGCTTCAGTGTTTACTGAAAGTATTTCAGCAGAAAAAGTTCAGTATGGTTATCATGGAGATGTTACTCTGGATGCAGAAGTTAATATTTCTGATGTTGTGGCACTTCAGAAGTTCCTTTTAAAAGAAGGGGATTTGAATGGCGAAGTTGCATATCTTTTTGCAGATATGAACGATGACAAAAGAATAAATGTTATCGACCTTGCACTTCTTAAATCAACTGTTATAGGAGAACTTCCGCTTTCGTGGGTTTATCGTGAAGTTGAAACACCTTCTAATACCGAAGTTTCAACAGAAACAACAGTTCCGACTGAACCATCTACAGAAACAACTTCCGAACCTGAAACAGAAACTTCAACAGAACCAACAAAAGAAATAACACTTGCCGATATGCCTTCCGAATATAAAACACCAATGGAGTGGATCTGGAATACAAGAATAATGGGTGAAGATTCGCTTGGAATAAAGGGCAAAAGATATAATACTTTATTTGATCAAATATATAAGGGTAACGGAACAATAAATTATGTTGTAAGGTGGCAGTCAAGAAAGACGGTTACATATGAGCAGCGTCAGCAGTTTGAAAAGCTTGCAAGTGATTCAATAAATGCATGGAATGATTATCTAAAAGGATACGACGGCTGGAAATATGACCATATAAATGTTAAAGTTGTTGGCTGGGCTGTCATAGATAAAAATTCACTTCTTGATTTACATGATGATGAAAAAGTATTTACTGATATACAGCCTTACGATTCATCGGGCGATACATCAAACGGAGTTGAAACAATACCTGATGTTCTTCCGCTTGCACCTGAAACATTAAATAAATTCAATTATTTTGGAGAACAGAATCACGACTATTCTTCTGCAATTTCACAGTATGGAATGCAGCCTTTCAATATGTATCTTTGGGCAACACAAGGATTTCCAAGTATTGGTGGTTGCGGAGGCGACTGGGGACAGCGTTTATCTGATGATGCATATCTTAATATGCTCGGCGGTTCAAATTTCCATGTTCTTGTTCATGAAATAGGACATGGTTTTGGTATAACAGACTTTTATGGTGGAGAAGGCGAGTCAAACGGTTTCCCTCCGGGAGGATTCCCAGGCAATGGTTCATCAATAATGATGGCAGGTTCTTCAATGGAAATAACTGATTTTGATGCATGGATGCTTCGTTATATGTGGAGTCAGATTAAAGATGAAACAGGAAGATTTAATTAATATACATTAACGCAAAAAAATAATTTGTTGAAAGGAAAGACAATGATACACCATATAATTGTTAAGTGGAATGATAAAGTTGATAAACAGGATTTATCACAAAAAGTAAAAGAATTATTTGCAAATGCTGTTAATGTGTCGGGAGTTAATAAAGTTGAAATAAAGGATAATGTAACCCCACGTGATAACAGGTATGATATAATGATTGCCATTCATATGAATTCTGATGCACTTTGCACTTGGGATAACAGTGAACTTCATAAAAAATGGAAAGCTGAATACGGCAATATGATTGAAAAGAAATGTATTTTTGATTGTGAGTAAAATCAAAATAATGATTTTATTGAATCAGAATCAATTTAATACACATTATATTTATAAAAGGATTGTGTAAAAACAGTCCTTTTTGTTTTTTTGAAATAAAAAAATAATTTAAAAATACTTGATTATATAAAAATAATGTGATATAATCATACGTGATTTATTATGTTTGACTTTAAAGCCTTAATTACTTAAAAGCGGAGGTTTTACTATGATATTTAACGAAAAATTTAAAATGACAAACGGGTATGAAATACCTGTAATTGCACTTGGAACATGGCAGATACCTGATGATATGGTTGAAAATGTTGTTGAAACAGCTTTAAAAATCGGCTATAGACACATTGATTCAGCACAGGATTACAAAAATGAACGTGGCGTAGGTGAAGCGATAAGAAACAGCAATATACCAAGAGAGGAAATTTTTGTTACAAGCAAAGTTCTTGCAGAATTTAAAACATATAAAGAAGCCGCAGAATCAATAGATAAGTCACTTGAAACTATGAAACTTGATTATATTGATTTGATGCTTATTCACGCACCTCAGCCTTGGGCAGAATATGGTTTTCCTGAAAGATATTTCAAAGAAAACAGAGAAGTTTGGAAAGCTATGGAAGATGCATACAAGGCAGGAAAAGTAAAGGCGATTGGTGTTTCAAATTTCCTTGTTGAAGACCTTGAAAATGTTCTTTGCAGCTGTGAAATAAGACCTATGGTTGACCAATTCAAAACGCACGTTTCAAAAACGCCTCTTGAACTTATTGAGTTCTGCAAAAAGAATAATATTATTGCGGAAGCATATTCACCAATGGCAAGCGGTGAAATTTTAAACGATGAAAGACTTGAAAAAATGGCTGAAAAATATGGTGTTTCTATTTCTCAGCTTTGCATTAAATATACTTTACAACTTGGAATGGTAACGCTTCCTAAAGCAAGAAGTTATGAACATATCAAGCAGAATTCAGAACTTGACTTTACTATTTCAGATGAAGATATGGAACTGCTTAAAGGTATAAAAAGTGTTGAAGATATGAGTAATATTGAACGCCGTCAGAATGAGCTTGCATATATAGCTGATGATGAGTGTTTTGGTCAGTCAATTGAAAATAGAAAGAAAACATATAAGTATAACAATACAGAAAGTTGGAAACTTGACGAACTTAGTAAGCAACTTCCTGATATACTTGGAAAAGTTGGAAAGAACTGCAATATTTTCCCGCCTTTTAATTGTGATTATGGAATTAACATAGAAGTTGGCGATAACTTTTTTGCAAACTATAATTTTACTGTTCTTGATGTTGGAAAAGTTATAATTGGCGATAATGTTTTCATTGCACCGAATGTTTCACTTTATACAGCAGGACACCCTGTCCACCCAAAAGCAAGAAATTCAATGTATGAATATGGTATTCCTATAAAGATAGGTTCAAATTGCTGGATTGGCGGAAGTGTTACAGTTTGCCCTGGAGTAAGCATTGGTGAAAATACTGTTATTGGTGCAGGTTCAGTCGTAACAAAAGATATACCGTCAAATGTTATTGCGGCAGGAAATCCTTGCAGAGTAATAAGAGAAATTACAGAAGAAGACATCAAATATTACTTTAAAGACAGAAAATTTGACGATTTTGCAATGAAAAAAATTCTTGAAGAAAAATAAAAACTAATTTAAAGCGTGTACGGGAGGATAACTATTTATATGTATAAAAAAGTTACATTAAAAGAAAAAAGTGGCAGACAGCTTAAACAGGGCGGTTTGTGGATATATGATAATGAAATAGCTAAAATAGAAGACGGAGTAAATGACGGAGATATTATCAGAATAGAAGATTTTGACGGTTATCCTCTCGGAATTGGTTTTATAAACAGAAAGTCAACAATACAGGTAAGAGTTTTAACAAGAAAAAGTGATGTTGAAATAAACAGAGAGTTTATTTATAAACGTGTTAAAAATGCTTGGGAATACAGAAAAAAAGTCATTGATACGTCAAGCTGTCGTGTTATATTTGGTGAAGCTGATTTTCTTCCGGGAATAGTTATTGATAAATTTTCTGATGTTTTGGTTGTTGAATCGCTTTGCCTTGGCATTGACAGACTAAAAATTGAAATTGTTGAATGCTTGAAAGAAGTTCTTGCAGAAGATGGAATAAAAATCAAAGGTGTTTACGAAAGAAGTGACGCAAAAGTTCGTCTTAAAGAGGGAATGGAACGCTACAAAGGTTTTATAGGCGATGAATTTGATACAGATGTTCTTATAGAAGAAAATGGTGTTAAATACATAGTTGATGTTGCAGACGGACAAAAAACAGGATTTTTCCTTGACCAAAAAAATAATCGTCTTGCAATACATGGACTGTGTAAAAATGCATCAGTTCTTGACTGTTTCACACACACAGGTTCATTTGCACTTAATGCAGGAATTGCAGGAGCTTCCGATGTTCTTGGAGTTGATGCTTCAGATCTTGCAGTTAAGCAGGCTGAAAAAAATGCCGAATTAAACGGACTTTCAGATAAAGTAAAATTTATATGTGAAGATGTTTTTGACCTTCTTCCGAAACTCGAACAAGAGGGTAAAAAATATGATGTTGTAATTCTTGACCCACCGGCATTTACAAAGTCAAGAAGTTCAGTTAAAAACGCCGTAAAGGGTTACAGGGAAATAAATATGCGTGGTTTAAAACTTGTTAAAAACGGCGGATTTCTTGCAACTTGCAGTTGTTCGCATTTTATGACACCTGAACTTTTCACAAATACAATAGGACAGGCGGCAAAAAGTGTTCATAAAAGATTAAGACAGGTTGAATACAGAACTCAGGCACAGGATCACCCGATTTTATGGGCGGCAGATGAATCTTATTATCTGAAATTTTATATTTTTCAGGTATGCGATGAAATTTAAAAGGTAAAAAATAATGAGTCAGCTTGCTGATAAACTTTATAAAGAAAGTAATCTCACAGATGAAGAACTTTTTTATCTTATAGAAACAAATGAAAACGACAAGCGTCTGGTGTTTCTTGCAGATAAAAAAAGACGTGAAATATATGGTGAAAAGGTTTTTGTCCGTGGGCTTATTGAATTTACAAATTATTGTAAAAATGATTGTTATTATTGCGGAATAAGAAGAGATAATAAAAATTGTCTGAGGTACAGGCTTACCAAAGATGAAATCTTATCTTGCTGCGAAGAAGGATATGAACTTGGTTTCAGAACTTTTGTTTTGCAGGGCGGAGAAGACCCTTATTTCACAGATGATATAGTGTGTGATATTGTTGGAAGTATCCACAACAGGTTTAAAGATTGTGCAATAACACTTTCTATTGGTGAAAAGTCGGAGGAAAGCTATAAAAAATATTTTGAAGCAGGTGCAGAAAGATATTTGCTTCGCCACGAAACGGCAGATGAAAATCACTACAGAAAACTTCACCCTTCTGAAATGAGTCTTGAAAACAGAAAAAAATGCCTTTATACGCTGAAAAAAATCGGATATATTACAGGTGCAGGTTTTATGATAGGCAGTCCTTTTCAAACAACCAGAAATATAATTTCAGATTTAAGATTTATGCAGGAACTAAAACCGCATATGATAGGTGCAGGACCGTTTATACCTCATAAAGAAACAATTTTTGCCGATTATGAAACAGGCACACTTGATTTATGTATAAGAATAACGGCTATTTTAAGGCTTATGTTTCCATATGCTCTTATACCTGCAACAACTGCCCTCGGAACAATACACCCTCTCGGCAGGGAAAAAGGACTCAAAGCCGGTGCAAATGTTGTTATGCCGAATCTGTCGCCTGTCAGAGTCAGAAAAATGTATGAGCTTTATGATAATAAAATATGTACCGGCGAAGAATCTGCACAGTGTATAAAATGTCTTGGAAATCGTGTTGAATCGGCAGGTTATCACATTGTAACAGACAGAGGCGACCCTGTTTTCAGTGAATGAGATGTTTTTAAAGTTACAGAAAAAAGAAAATAATTACAAATAGTTACAGCTTGAAATAGCAATTTAAGGCTTAAAATGTAGAAATTACGGCTTAAATGACAGTTGTATATCTATGAATGTTGAAAAATATATTATTTTTTCTTGACATATATGTGTTTTTATGGTATAATTGAGGTGTTGAGGCTTTATTGTCTTGATAAAGGTTAATAATGCTCTTAATGTGAAATATTTAGAAGAATTACGATTAGCGTTAACATTGATATAAGCAACTACCAGAAACAGAGAGGAATAATATGAATTTTAAACATAGCAGACTTCTTTCATTTGTAACTTCTGTTACCGCGGCAGCAATTGCTATTTCTTCACTGTCAGCAATGATAACAGCCGGAGCGGAAACTGTTGATTCAGATGTTTTTGATTCACAGCAGTCATATACTGATACGCTTGAATTATATGCAGATGATGCGTCAGAAGACCCTGGATACGAAAAATATTATGAAGCGGTAAACAGTCCGCAGGTGCAGTTTAATTCTTATAAAGCACCTTCAAAATATAGCAAGTATAACACAGTAAAAGGTATTGATGTTTCAAAATATCAAAGTACTATCAACTGGAAAAAGGTTAAAGCTTCGGGAGTAGATTTTGCGATTGTTCGTGTCGGATTCAGAGGATACGGCGGAGGAAAAATTTCAATCGATCCTACATTTGATACTAATATGAAAAATGCCATTGCGGCAGGTGTTGAAGTTGGTGTATACTTCTTTTCTCAGGCGATAAATGAACAGGAAGCAAGGGAAGAAGCAGAGGCATGCGTAAAAGTATGTCAGCCTTATAAACTTACATATCCTATCTATATTGATATGGAAAAAGATGATACAGGAAGATTTGCAAACGCAAATCTCAATACTAAACAGCGTACAGCAATTGCCGATGCTTTTTGCAAAACTGCTGTGGACTTTGGTTATGTCGGCGGTGTTTATGCAAATAAATATTGGCTTAATACAAAGCTTGATTCTGCAAAACTCCAAAATTCATATGCAATCTGGCTTGCACACTATACAAATTGTACTGACTATGCAGGTGAATATGATTTGTGGCAATATTCAGATCAGGGAAGAGTAAACGGAATAACTGGTGCAGTTGATGAAAACGTATTTTTTGACAAACCTGATTCAAAAACAAAAAATGCTTCTTCTTCAGCAGGAGAAACAAATGCTGAAACTGAAGAAGTAACAGAAACAACAATGACAAAAGATATGTTTTTGTCAAATGAAAAAATAGGCGATGTAGTAGCTGATGAAAAAATAAATGCAAAAGATGCTACAGCTGTTTTGAAATACAGTGCGAGCAAGCTTGCAAATACCAAAACAGAACTTACAGAAGAACAGGAAAAAAATGCTGATGTTAATTTAGACGGTAAAATAAATTCAGTTGATGCTGTTCTTATTTTGAGATACGCAGCTTATAGTATAGTTTATTCAGGTGAAAAAACATTTGGTCAGTATCTTGTTGATGAAGTATATAAGGATTTACCTGAAAGGTCAACCGAAACAACAGAACCGACTGAGTCAACAGATTCAACAGGTTCAACTGAAACAACAAATGTTTCAGAGACATCAACAGAAGTAACTGAAACAGGTTCGGACACAACTGAGGTGATAAGTCAAACAGAACCGACTGAAACAACAGAGTCTGAAGTTAAATCTGATATTACTATAAACAATAAATAGAGATATAAATATTATTTGCAATAAAGTGTAATACTGAGAAGTGTTACACTTTGTTGTGTTTGAGAAGAATGGTGATTTTTTAAAATGAGAAATTATACAAGAAAAGTTTATTACTATGAAACTGACAGAATGGGAATAGTTCATCACTCAAACTATATAAGATGGTTTGAAGAAGCAAGAGTTTTTTATTTTGATGAAATAGGATTAAGCTATGCAGGACTTGAAGATATAGGTCTTTGGCTGCCATTGACAGACAGTCATTGCAACTATAAATCTTTCCTTAAATATGATGAAAGATTCAGCATTGAAACAAATATTCTTGAATATAACGGATGCAGAATAAAACTTGGTTATACCGTTTACAAAGAAGACGGTACAATTGCCGCAGACGGCTATACTTCACATTGCTTTACAAATCCTGATATGAAACTTTTAAGGATAAAGAAAAGTCATCCTGAAATTCACGAAAAACTTGTTTCACTTATAAAACAATAAAAAAATTCTGATAAAGAAGGTTTTATCTAATGAAAAAAACAATAGAAAATTTTAAAGCAATGAAAGCTGAAAATCAGAAAATATCAATGCTTACTGCATATGACTACACAACAGCAAAGATATTTGACAATGCAGGTATAGATACTATACTTGTTGGAGATTCGCTTGGAAATGTTGTGATGGGTTATGAAAACACAATTCCTGTTACAATGGAGGATATGATTCATCATACCGCTTGCGTTTCAAGGGCTTGTGAAAATGCTTTTGTTGTTGCTGATATGCCTTTTATGTCGTATCAGACATCTGTTTATGACGCAGTTGCAAATGCAGGCAGACTGATGAAAGAGGGCAGAGCAAACGCTGTGAAGCTTGAAGGCGGTGTTTCTATGAAAGAAACAATCAAAGCAATTGTTTCAGCCTCAATACCTGTATGTGCTCATATCGGACTTACTCCGCAGTCTGTTTTTGCACTCAGCGGTTACAAAGTTCAGGGTAAAACAGGTGAAAAAGCAAGAAAACTTATCGAAGACGCTAAAGCAGTCGAAGAAGCAGGTGCTTATATGGTAGTACTTGAATGTGTTCCTGATGCACTTGCAAAATATATTTCTGAAATGCTTACTATTCCTACTATAGGAATAGGTGCAGGAAACGGCTGTGATGGTCAGGTTCTTGTTTATGCTGATATGATGAATATGACAGATGGCAGAAAGCCAAAATTTGTCAAGGTATTTGAAGACATCGGAACAAAGATGACAGATGCCGTAAAGGAATATATAAGTGAAGTTCAGAATTGCAGTTTTCCTGATAAAGAAAAAAGCTATTCAATGGATGAAAATATAATGAAATCAATAATGGAGGAAAAATGAGATGAAACTTGTTACAAGCATTGATGAACTTAGAAAAGAAGTCAAAGAATGGAAAAAATCAGGATTGACAGTTGGACTTGTTCCAACAATGGGATTTTTGCACGAAGGACACAAGAGCCTTATACACAGAGCTGTTGCGGAAAATGATAAAGTGGTTGTAAGTAATTTTGTAAATCCATCACAGTTTGGACCGAACGAAGATTATGAAAGCTACCCGAGAGATCAGAAAAAAGATTTTGAATTATGTGAAAATGAAGGTGCTGCAATAATGTTTGCACCAACACCTGAAGAAATGTATTGCGATCCTAAAGCATATGTTGCTATAAATGATTTATCTGAAAAACTTTGCGGCAAAACAAGACCTATACATTTTAAAGGCGTTTGTACTGTTGTAAGTAAACTTTTCAACATTGTAACACCTGACAGAGCATATTTTGGTCAGAAAGATGCACAGCAGCTTATTATAATAAAGAAAATGGTAAAAGACCTTAACTTTGGAATTGAAATAGTAGGTTGTCCTATAATACGTGAATCAGACGGACTTGCAAAGAGTTCAAGAAACACATATCTTAATGATGAAGAAAGAAAGGCTGCTTTATGTCTTTCAAAGTCAATTAAAAAAGCAAAGGAACTTGTTGCAGGCGGAAATGATGATGCTGTTTCAGTTGTTAACGAAATGAAAGCTGTCATAAATGCTGAAAAACTTGCTAAGATTGATTATGTTGAAGCAGTAAGCGAAGATACACTTGAACCTGTTGAAAAACTCAGCAAAGGTAACCTTGTTGCAATGGCTGTTTATATAGGTAAAACAAGACTTATTGATAATTTTATAGTTGGAGAATAAAATGTATATATCTGTTTTAAAAAGTAAGATACACAGGGCAACGGTTACAGATGCTGACCTTGATTACGTAGGCAGTATAACAATAGATGAAATCCTTATGGAAGCTGCCGGAATAATACCTTATGAAAAGGTTCAGATAGTTGATATAAACAATGGAAACAGACTTGAAACATATGTTATTCCAGGTGAAAAGGGTAGCGGTGTTATTTGTCTTAATGGTGCAGCTGCAAGATGCGTTCAGAAATCTGACATAGTTATAATTATGGCTTATGCTCAGATGACACCCGAAGAGGCGAAAAGCAACTCGCCAACAGTCGTTCACGTTGACAAGAACAACACTATTGTTGAAGTAACGGACTATATTGAAGCAGGCAGATATAGTGAATTGAGAAAATAATAATTTTATACTTTGGACTTTATTATTTAAGCCTTTATTAAATATTTAGTTTAATAATATAAAAAAATCTTCGTAATAATATTATATAGTTCGATAATAGACACGATGTTGTCAAATAGCAAATGAAAAAATGGTTTATTTTGTATATCAGTTGTAAAAATACTGTTAGAGGGTTGACATTAAAAATAAAAGTGGTATAATAATAACTGACAACAGGTGAATTCAATGGTGATTTCGAAGACGAGAGCCGTAGTATCACCTGTTGATTTATTTTATGAAGGTGGTGTGTGTGTTTGGGCTCATTATCTGAAGAACTTCAGGAACAGCTTACCAATAAAATAATGTTTTATATTCCGTGTCCGGGACTTGAAAAGGGAATACCTGTTGCCCAGTCGGTTGTTGGTACATGGATAATAATGGCAGTTGTTCTTGTGGTTTCAATTATAATGACAAGAAAACTCAGCATTGTCCCTACAACTAAACGCCAGTTACTGATTGAAACGGCGGTGTCCTTCCTTAATAAATTCTTTGGCGGAATATTAGGTGAAGCAGGAAAGAGATATATTCCATATCTTTCGACAGTTTTGATCTATATTGGTGCGGCAAACATAAGCGGTGTTTTCGGGCTTAAATCCCCGACAAAAGACCTTGGAGTAACAGCAGCTCTTGCTTTGATGAGTATTGTACTTATCGAAGGTTCATGCATAAGGGCAAGAGGTGGAAAAGGTTTTGTCAAATCGCTTGCTGAACCGGTACCTATTATGCTTCCTATCAACATACTTGAAATCGGAATACGTCCGCTTTCACTTTGTATGCGACTTTTTGGTAACGTTTTAGGTGCGTTTGTAGTAATGGAACTTCTTGAAATCGTTTTGAAGGGTATTAAACCTTTAACACTCATTTTCAGCTTTTATTTTGATTTCTTTGATGGTTTCATTCAGGCATATGTATTTGTATTTCTTACGTCATTGTTTATGCTGGAAGGCATAGAAACAGAGAAAAAATAAGTTAAAAAGCGGAGGAAAATAATTATGGCAATTTTAGCAGCAGGTATAGCAGTACTTACAGGTCTTGGTGCAGGTCTTGGTATAGGCTATGCAACAGGTAAGGCAGCAGAATCAATTGCACGTCAGCCGGAAGCATCAGGAGACATCAGAACATCACTTCTTTTAGGATGTGCCTTGGCAGAAGCAACAGCTATTTACGGCTTTGTTATTGCACTTTTAATAGTTATTATGAAATAATCGGAGGAAACAGTTATGGCAATTTTAGCAGCAGGTATAGCAGTACTTACAGGTCTTGGTGCAGGTCTTGGCATAGGCTATGCAACAGGTAAGGCAGCAGAATCAATTGCACGTCAGCCGGAAGCATCAGGAGACATCAGAACATCACTTCTTTTAGGATGTGCCTTGGCGGAAGCAACAGCTATTTATGGCTTTGTTATCGCACTTTTAATAGTTATTATGAAATAAACTCAGGACTTTTCAAATTCCTGGATATGAAGGGAGAACTGTAATTTATGGATGTAATGATAAGTTCCATCTGGACAGTTGCATGGACTATTGTCAATGTGTTGGTTCTTTTCTTTTTACTGAAGAAATTTTTATTTGGTCCTGTTAATAAAATTATGGAAAAGCGTCAGTCAATGATAAACAGTGATCTTGAAAATGCAGCAGCTGCAAAGAAAGATGCACTGGAAATGAAATCTGAGTATGAAGCAAATATTGCTTCTGCAAAGGATGAAGCAAAGGAAATAATTTCAAATGCCAAAAAGCAGGCAAGGCAGCAGTCTGAAAAGTCTAAACTTCAGACAGAAGCAGAGCTTAGCACAATGAAAAAGCAGGCACTCAAGGAAATTGAACTTGAAAAGCAAAAGACGCTTGAAAGCACTCATGATGAAATTGCAAAACTTGCACTTGATGCGGCTTCAATGATCATCAAGAAAAATATTGATGATGAAGACAACCAGAAAATGCTTGATGAATTTTTATCGGAGGGGGCTTGTGAGTAATGAGAAGAATATCAACCTCTGATCTGATTTATGCACGAGTTTTACTTGAAGAAAATGTACCATTTGAATCAGCAAGATCAATGCACAGAATATTTCAGACAAATGATAGACTTGTTGAAGTACTTGAAAGTCCTATAGTTGATGCACAGGCAAAATATAATATAATTGACAAGGTATTCGATAAACCGGTTTGCAATTTTCTGAAAGTTGCAGTAAACAACGGTATGATCGATGATATCCGAGCAATTTACAATGCATATAAAGAAATGTATTTTAAAAGCAGAAATATAATTCTTGCAAAAGTACGTGCCGCAGGTTATATGACGGACGAACAGATAGAAAATTTAAGAAAATTTATAATTGAAAAATTCAGTTATGATTCAGTGGAGTTTGAAATCGAACACGATTCATCACTCATAGGCGGATTTGTGCTTAAAGTTGATGATTTTGAATACGATCACAGCGTAAGCGGAATGCTCAAACAATTAAAGAGCAATATAATAAAATAAATTTGGGAGGTGAATTTTTTTGAGTAACGCAAAAGAAAAAGACATTATTTCCATCATCAGAAATGAAATCAATGATTTCGACAGAAAAGCTGCTGAAAAAGAAATAGGAACTGTTGTTCAGGTAGGTGACGGTATCGCCACTGTTTACGGAATGGACAGAGCAATGTACGGCGAACTTGTTGAGTTTGAAAACGGCGTAAGAGGTATAATCCAGAACCTTGAAACAAAGACAGTCGGCGTTGTACTTCTTGGCAGTGAAATAGGTATTGGTGAAGGTACAAGAGTCTATCGTACTCAGAAAAAGGCCGGTATAGGAGTAAGTGATAAGCTTATAGGAAGAGTTGTTGATCCTCTTGGAAGCCCTATAGACGGTAAAGGCAGCATTGAAGCAGATGACTATTATCCGGTTGAAAGAGAAGCAGCCGGTGTTGCTCACAGAAAATCTGTTGATGTACCTCTTCAGACAGGTATACTCGCAATAGACTCTATGTTCCCTATAGGCAGAGGACAGAGAGAACTTATAATAGGCGACAGACAGACAGGTAAAACATCAATTGCAACAGATACAATCATAAACCAGAAAGGTCAGGATGTTATCTGTATTTATGTTGCAATAGGTCAGAAATCTTCAACTATCGCAAAACTTAATTCAACATTCACAAAATATGGTGCAATGGATTATACAATAATCGTTGCGGCAACAGCAAGTGATCCGGCTCCAATTCAATACATAGCTCCATATGCCGGAACAGCCATTGCAGAATATTTTATGGATAAGGGTAAAGATGTACTTATTGTTTATGATGATCTTTCAAAGCACGCTGTTGCTTATCGTGCAATGAGTCTTCTTCTCCACAGACCACCGGGAAGAGAAGCATATCCTGGCGACGTATTCTATTTACATTCAAGACTTCTTGAAAGAAGTTCACGTCTTGATGATGCACACGGCGGCGGTTCAATAACTGCACTTCCGATAATTGAAACACAGGCAGGCGATATTTCAGCGTATATCCCTACAAACGTAATTTCAATCACAGACGGACAGATATTCCTTGAAAGTGAAAGCTTTAATGCAGGTCAGCGACCGGCTGTAAACTTTGGTCTTTCTGTATCCCGTGTTGGTGGTGCAGCACAGACAAAGGCAATGAAACAGGTTTCAGGAAAGATGCGTATTGAACTTGCACAGTTCAGAGAACTTGAAGTATTTACACAGTTCAGTTCAGAACTTGATGCAGCGACAAAGGCAACACTTGACCACGGTCACGTTCTTCTTGAACTTTTAAAACAGCCTCTTGGTGTTCCGTTTAAACTTGAAGAAGAAGTTATCATACTTGCAGCATGTACATATGGTTTGCTTGATGATATGCCTCTTGACAAGATAAAGGAATTCAGAGCTAATATTATGCCTTACTTTGAAGAAAACGAAAGCGAATTACTTTCAATTGTAAAGGGCAGGGATAAACTTTCTGATGAAACAGTTGAAAAACTTAAAGCTGCTATTGAAAAGTGTAAAGAGCAGGTGATCTGATATGGCAAATATGCGTGAAATTCGTAATAGAATGAAGAGTATTGAAGATATTAAAAAAATTACGAATGCAATGTACCTTATCTCATCATCAAAGGTGAAAAAAGCAAAGAAGAATCTTATTCAGACACAGCCATATTTCGACCGTTCACTTGAAACAATGGTAAGTATTCTTGAAAGAACAGCGGAAAATGACTTTGCATATTTTGACGACAGGAAAAATATACCGCCTGAAAAGAGAAAAAAAGCATTTATAGTTATAACAGCCGACAAAGGTCTTTGCGGTGCGTATAACCATAATGTTATAAAAATTGCGGAAGAAAAACTTGAAAACTCAGAAGATACATCTTTTCTTGTGCTTGGTCAGATAGGAAGAATGTATTTTAAGAGAAAAGCAAAAAATAATCCTAAGATACACTTTGAAGAAGACTTTGTTTATACATCTCAGGATCCGAGTATTTACCGTGCGAGAGCAATTGCTGAACTTATCAGCGAAAAGTTTGCAAACGGTGACTATGATGAAGTACATATAATTTACACTGAAATGACTTCATCAGTTGATATGGAATCTAAGGTGATGCAGCTTTTGCCGCTTAAAAGACAGAGCTTTCTAAGAAGAGCAGAAGAGGAAGATCTTACAACACATCCTTATGCAGCATTTATGCCTAATGCAAAGACTGTTATGGATGGAATAGTTCCGATTTTCCTTAAAGGTGTTATATATAGTGCAATGGTTGAAGCGTTCTGTGCAGAACAGCAGGCGAGAATGTCGGCTATGGATAATGCAACAACTAATGCAAAAGATATGCTTCAGGATCTTTCACTTATGTATAACAGAGCCCGTCAGGCAGCTATAACTCAGGAAATAACTGAAGTTGTCAGCGGTTCTCAGATTTAAAATAAAAGTAAACGGAGGAAGAAGTCGGGATGCAAAAAGGTAAAATTGTCCAGGTACTTGGTCCTGTTATAGATGTTTCTTTTGATGCAAATCTTCCTAAAATAAGAGAAGCACTTAATGTTACTGTAAATGATAAAAAGTGCGTAATGGAAGTATCACAGCATCTTGGAAACGGTGTTGTACGATGCATAAGCCTTTCATCAACTGAAGGTTTTGCAAAGGGAATGGAAGTAACTGCAACAGGTGCTTGTATATCTGTTCCTGTTGGTCAGGCTACACTTGGAAGAATGTTTAACGTTCTTGGTGAACCAATAGATGAAGCAGGTCCTGTAAATGCAGAAGAAAAGTGGGAAATTCACAGAAAAGCTCCGGCTTTTCAGGATCAAAGTTCAGTAGTTGAAATACTTGAAACAGGTATTAAGGTTATCGACTTGCTTGCACCTTATGCAAAGGGCGGTAAAGTTGGTCTTTTTGGTGGTGCCGGTGTTGGTAAAACAGTCCTTATTCAGGAACTTATCCACAATATCGCAACGGAACACGGCGGTTATTCAATATTTACAGGTGTTGGTGAACGTTCAAGAGAAGGTAACGACCTTTGGAATGAAATGAAAGAATCAGGTGTTATTGAAAAAACTGCACTTGTTTTTGGTCAGATGAACGAACCACCTGGATCACGTATGAGAGTTGCACAGACAGGTCTTACAATGGCTGAATATTTCAGAGATAAAAAGAATCAGGATGTTCTTTTATTTATCGATAACATATTCAGATACGTTCAGGCTGGTTCAGAAGTATCAGCACTTCTCGGACGTATGCCTTCAGCCGTTGGTTATCAGCCTACACTTGCAAATGAAGTAGGTGAATTACAGGAAAGAATCACTTCAACAAAGAACGGTTCAATCACATCAGTTCAGGCTGTATATGTACCTGCTGATGACCTTACAGACCCAGCCCCTGCCACAACATTCGCACATCTTGATGCAACAACAGTACTTTCAAGAAAGATAGTTGAACAGGGTATTTATCCTGCGGTTGATCCGCTTGAGTCAACATCAAGAATACTTGAACCTGATGTTGTAGGTGAAGAACACTACAGAGTAGCAAGAAAAGTTCAGGAAATTCTTCAGAGATACAAGGAACTTCAGGATATTATTGCTATTCTTGGTATGGAAGAACTTGACGATAACGATAAAACAACAGTATATCGTGCAAGAAAGATACAGAAATTCCTTTCACAGCCGCTTAACGTTGCTGAAAACTTCACAGGCATAAAGGGCGAATATGTACCTGTTGCCGAAACAATAAGAGGTTTCAAGATGATTATAGACGGCGAAATGGATGACTATCCTGAAAATTCATTCTTTATGGTAGGATCAATTGATGATGTTATCAAAAAGGGTAAGGAAGCTTAAAAGTACGGAGGCAGTTTATGGGAAATGTATTTAATCTTGAGATACTTGCCACTGATCATCCGTTTTATTCAGGAGAATGCGAAGAACTTGTCTTTCCAACAGTAGACGGTCTTGCAGGTCTGCTTCCAAACCATGAACCAATGGTAACTATTTTAGTTGCTGGTGAAATTAAATTTCGTGTAAATGGCGAGTGGAAGTATGCGGCAGTAAGTGACGGATACATTGAAATGGTAGACAATAATGTGACTGTTCTTGCAGATTCAGTTGAATTACCTGAAGAAATAGACAGAAAACGTGCTGAAGCCGCTAAGATGCGTGCAGAAGAACGTTTGAAACAGAAAGAGAGTTTGCAGGAGTTCTATCATACTCAGGCAGCACTCAACAGAGCAATGAACAGACTTAAAGTATCAAGCAGACACTTTAAAAACTGATAGATTGTTTGTATAAATCAAAAATACCGATATGCTTTTAAAAGCTATCGGTATTTTTATTATTAGTTATTAATGAGGAATGAGTAATGAGGAATTAGGAATTATGGTGTCAGCTTCGCTGACAGATTTAAAAACCTCTCTGTCACAGCTGCACTGTGCCACCTCTCCTTAAAAGGAGAGGCTTTAAATGGGTATTTTTTCGTTTAACTTGCAAGTTTATTTTTAAGGCTCTCCTGAAAGGGGAGCCTTTATTAATCCTTGAAAATTTTATAAAAAAAGTCCCTATTTATAGCCTCCACTGAAAGGGGAGTGGGACCGCCGAAGGCGGTGGAGGGGTTTCTAAATCAGTCAGCGACACCTTAACTCCTCATTAAAATATAGAAAAACGGCACATCAAAAAGTTGTGCCGCAAATTCTATATTATGAAGTTGAAACTTTTAAGCTAAAACTTTTAAGTTATCATTACTTAGGTTGTATGAAGACTCACTTTCAAGTTCGCCTTTGTAATTTTCAGCAAGTGTAGTGAATACTGTGCCGTCCTGAGCCTCTTCTGCAATGCTTACACAATTATCAGCAATTCTGTCTATGCAGTAAAGAATCTTTGAATAATAGCCCGTCAGGGACGAATCACACGACTTGTTTTTGATACGTTTAAGATGTGCTTTATTCATATCCTTTTCGAGTTCTCTTATTCTTGATTTACCCTCAAAAACAGATTGTGCAGCTTTTAAATCTCCATCTCTTACTGAAATAATTCCCGAATTGAAAAGTTCTTCTGTAACTGTAAAATAGCTGTTTAATTCTGTGATTGCATCTTTCGAGAACTTTTTGCCCGAAAGTTTAACTTTTTCAGCAGTTTCAGCAATTTCAGAACATCTCTGGGCAATTCTTCCGATATTTTCGGAAACATAGAGCAAACCTGCTGTTTTATCCGCCTGATTTTCTGAAAGTTTTCCATTTGAGAACATTTTTGATATATAATCAGATATTCTATCGTTTATATCAAGTATTATTTTAATGTTATGCTGAAGGTCAGGGAGCGATTTGTTTTTCATTTTTTTGTTTGTAAAAATCGACTTTGTTGAATTTATAACAGAAGAAGTCATATCTGAAAGATTATCAAGTTCTTCTGAAATAAGATACATTGACGGAACAGCCTGACCGATTATTTTATCATCAAGAAAACTTGTTGTATGTTTTTTAACGGTGTCATCTCCACGAATAATAAATTTAACTATCTTAACCATAATAGGAATTAAAGGCAGCCAGATTATTGTACATACAACATTGAAAGTTGTGTGTGCATTTGCAATTTGTCTTGAAATAACATCAACTTCATTTCCCTTAGGAGAAATAAATTGTACAAATTTTGAAAACCATGGAATTATGCACGCAAAAATAATTGAACCTGAAATGTTAAAAATACTATGTGCGATTGCGGTACGTTTTGCATTTTTTGACTGACCTATTGAAGCAATTAATGCTGTAATTGTTGTACCGATGTTATCGCCGAGAAGAATAGGAATGGCACCAGCAAGTCCCATAACACTTGCACCATCTGCACCTGCCTGAGAAGCAAAATTCTGTAAAACAGCGATTGTTGCCGAACTTGACTGAACAACTAAAGTCATAACAGTGCCAAGAGCAATACCAAGAACAGGAATGTCAGCAACTTTTCCCATAAGGTTGATAAATACTGCACTGTTTGCAAGAGGTTTCATAACACTTCCCATTATTTCAATTCCTTCAAATAAAAGTCCGAAAGAGAAGATAACCATACCGATGCTTTTAATTTTTTCATTTTTCAAAACAAAGAAAATAATGAAACCTACAAAAATAATAGGGTAAATAAAATCTGTTATTTTGAAAGCCATAAGCTGTGCAGTCATAGTCGTTCCGATGTTTGCACCGAAAATAACTGAAATAGCCTGTGGAAGAGTCATAAGTCCTGCACTTACAAAACCTATTACCATAACTGTTGTTGCAGAACTGCTTTGAAGAACTGCTGTTACTAAAGCACCTGCCAACGCACCCATTAAAGGATTTTTCGTAAGAAAAGCAAGAACACTTTTCATTTTTTCGCCTGCTGCTTTTTGGAGTGCATCACTCATACTGTTCATTCCGAAAAGGAATAAAGCAAGTCCGCCAAGCAAACCAAAAATTGTCTGTACATTTTCGTTCATTTAAATCTCTCCTGATAAAATAATATTTCGCTTATTTGTCTGTTTAAAAATTTTAGTCACTAATTATTATTTTAATATATCACTGTAAAGTTCACAATAATAAGAAAGTAAAATCAAAGTAAAATTCTTGAAAAAGTTTCTGACTTAAAATAGTTATAATATAATAGTATAAATGTGTAAAACAGAATTATTTCATTGTTTAAAATAGATATAAAAATATATTCTAACTTGAAAAAAATCGTGATTTTAATTTATTTGTTTTTTATTGAAAAAAAATAATGAGTATGATATAATTGTTCTATTATATTAAAAAAGACTGGAGGACAGCTATGATACCAAAAGGATTAAACAGGAAAGAAGTTGAAGAAAGCCGAAAAAAAAGCGGTTCAAATGTTTTAACGCAATTACCGCCTGACCCACTTTGGAAAAAGATTTTAAGGCAGTTTACTGACCCTATGATTATAATACTTCTTGTTGCACTTGCAGTTCAGGTAATTTTGTTTATTTTAGGACAGTCGGAGTGGTTTGAACCTGTTGGTGTTCTCATAGCTATTTTAATAGCAAACGGAGTTGCCTCGATAAGTGAAGCAAAACAGGAAAGCAAGGCTTTAAATTTAAAAAATGAAGTTGAATCAAAAGAAGTTTGCAAAGTAATAAGAGATGGAAAACTTGATGAAATAAATATAAGTGAAGTCGTTGTCGGAGATGTTGTATATCTTCAGGCAGGCGATAAAATACCTGCTGACGGAATTGTTTTGCAGGGTGAAATAACTGTTGACCAGTCATCTTTGAACGGTGAAACAGAAGAAGCTGAAAAAATTCCATATGAAAAAAATATGGAATATAATGTGAAAGATTTGCTTAATCCTTGCTATATATACAGAGGAACTGTTGTTTGCAGCGGTGAGGCATATCTTGAAGTTAAAGTTGTGGGAGATAAAACACTTTTTGGTGAACTGGCACTTGAAGTTCAGGAAGAAAAAAGAAAAACTCCTCTTCAGATAAAACTTGCAAAACTTGCAAAACAAATATCAAGATTCGGATATATAGGTGCAATTTCAATCATTGCGGTTATACTTTTAAAAACAATTTTTTCAGGGGAAATTCCGCAGGATATTTATGAATGGGTAAGGCTTATATTAAGTGCTGTGACGGTTTCTGTTACTGTTATAGTATGTGCAGTACCTGAGGGTCTTCCTATGCTTACATCTATTCTTTTGTCGTTCCAGAGTATCAGAATGGCAAAGGATAATGTGCTTGTCCATAAAATAAATGGACTTGAAACGGCAGGCAGCATTAATATTTTATTTAGTGACAAAACAGGCACAATAACAGAAGGCAGACTTTCTGTTACCGAATTTGCATCAGGAAACGGCTTTACATTTAAAGACTTTTCAAAAATAAACAGCTGTTATTCAGATAAAATAATAACAGCAACAGGTGTAAATAACAGTGCTTCATCGTCTGACGGAAAAGTAATAGGCGGAAACAGCACAGACCGTGCATTGATGAGCTTTTTAACAAAGAATAATTATGCTGACAGAGTAAAAAATGAGAAGATAATTCAGATGAATGCATTTGATTCAAAGAAAAAATATTCATCTGCAAAAATAAAAGAAGATGATAATTCAGAAGCTTTATATATAAAAGGTGCACCTGAAAAAATAATTTCAAGATGTTCAAAATATATTGATGAAGAAGGAAATATAAGAGATTTTTCAAATAAAAGCATTATAAATGAATATATAAACAAGCAGGCGGCATCATCAATGAGATTGCTTGCAGCGGCATATTCTGAAACAGGTGAAGAAGATTCTGAACTTGTATTAATATGTGTTATAAGTATAAGAGATAATGTCAGAAAAGAAGCTGTTGAGGCTATAAAAGAAGTTAAAAATGCAGGTATACAGGTTGTTATGGTAACGGGTGACAGAAAAGAAACGGCTGTAGCAATTGCAAAAGATGCGGGCGTTTTGAAAAATCCTGATGATATAGCAATAACATCAGCAGAACTTGCAGAAAAAACAGATGATGAAGTAAAAGAAATGCTCCCGCATTTAAGAGTTGTATCACGTGCTTTGCCAACAGATAAAAGCCGCCTTGTAAGACTTGCACAGGAACTTGATTATGTTGTTGGAATGACAGGTGATGGTGTAAACGATTCACCGGCACTCAAAAAAGCAGATGTAGGATTTGCAATGGGAAGCGGAACGGAAGTTGCAAAAGAAGCAGGGGATATAACTATTCTTGATGACAATTTTCTTTCGATTGAAAAAGCCATACTTTATGGCAGAACAATGTTTATAAACATAAGAAAATTCCTTATTTTCCAGCTTACAGTAAACGTTGCAGCAGTTCTTATATGCTTTTTAGGTCCATTGTTTGGAGAGAATACAGTTTTAACAGTAACTCAGCTTTTGCTTATAAATCTTGCAATGGATACGCTTGCAGCAATTGCGTTCGGAAGTGAACCTGCAAACAGAAGATTTATGAAAAATAAACCTGTCCCGAGAAGCGAAAGCATTGTAAACAGAAGTATGTTTGTGCAGGTTTTGATAAATGCGTTTTATATAACAATTGTATGTCTTGGAATTTTATTTGTTCCGTTCATAAAAAATCTTTTTGGTGATGTTGATACAACTTATTTAAAATCGGCACTTTTTGCAACATTTGTTATGGCAATAACATTCAACGGTTTCAATGCAAGAACTGGAAGAATAAATGTATTTGAGGGAATTAATAAAAATAAGAATTTTATTATAGTAATGCTTTCGATATTTGTTATGCAGTTTATTTTTGTAACATTTGGAGGAAAGTTCCTTGGAGTAGAAAGCCTTGATGTTAAATCCTGGATTATCTGTATTATTCTTGCAATACTTGTTATACCTATTGACATTATAAGAAAAGCAGTTTTGAAAAAAATCAGAAATTAAATATAAAACCTCTCTGAATATTCGGAGAGGAACTTTTTTCTTTAATGAGGAAGCGGCGTGTCGCCTTTTGGAATGAGGAATGAGAAATTAGGAATGAGAAATTGTGGTGTCGCCGTTCGGCGACTTATCTAAAACCCCTCAGTCAAGCCTTACGGCTTGCCAGCTCCCCTTTCAGGAGAGCCTTTATTAAAATTCTTGTAAATTCTAAAAAAATACCTATTTTAAGCCTCTCCTGAAAGGGGAGGGGGACCGCCAAAGGCGGTGGAGGGGTTTTTAAATTCGTCAGCAAAGCTGACACCACAATTCCTCACTCCTCATTCTTAATTCCTCATTAAGGAAAAATGCTATTGCAAAAGAAGTTACATTGTGATATAATATGTTATAATAAAAAATAAAGGAGTTATATATGCAGAATTATAGATTAAGCGTTATAAGACACGGTTCAACAAAAGCAAATGAAGAAGGAATATACATAGGCAGAACAGATTACAGTCTTTCAGATAAAGGAACAGCTGAACTTTTTTCAAAAATGGACAGATACGATTATCCGTATGTGGAAAAGGTTTATTCAAGTCCGCTTAAAAGATGTACAGAAACAGCGTCAATACTTTTTCCTGATATACCTGTTATGATAATAGACGATTTAACAGAAATGTATCTTGGAGAATTTGAAAATCAGTCACTTGATGACATAGTAAACAGAAAAGATTATAAAGAATGGCTTAAAGGCGGAAAAAATTCAGCAGCCCCTGGCGGCGAAAGTTCACAGGAAGTTATGGCAAGAGTTTTTAAGGCACTTCACGCAATAATAATGGATATGATGCAGGAAGAAATATACCACGCCGCAGTTATAACACACGCAGGAATAATTGTTGATATGTTAACAGGTTACAGCATTCCGAAAGTTGATGAAAAAAGCATTAAAATTCCATTCGGAGAAGGTTTTGAGCTTCTTGCAAATACTGCAATGTGGCAAAGATCGCAGGCGGTTGAATTATTTGGTGTAGTACCTTATGAGAGAGAAGAAATTGAAGAATAAAAAATCAGAAAAATCACATAATATAGTATAAAAATATTATGGAGAAAATGATTTGAAAACAAGTAGTTATATAAAATTTGCGGCGGAGATTCAGAAAAAAAGTGAAAAGATATACAGCATTTTTATTTTAAGACTGTTTTTTGCGGTTTTATGCATTATTTCAGGCTGTTTTATATGCTTTTTATTTGAAAATGAAAGAAAAATACAGGATTTTTTTTCAGTAGTGATATGTCTGATAATTTTTTTGTCAGATGTGCCGCTTAAATTTGAAATGAAAAAAAGAATGATGAAAATTATGGATTCAAAAATTAAGCTGAAAAAGTTTAATTTTAGCAATTTTTCAGCTTTTTTTGTTATTTGTCTGATTAAAAAAATTATATCGGAAATATTTATGCTTTCTTTGTTTATTTTTCTTGATTTTGCCTATAAAAATATTATTTTTAATGCAGATACAGAAAATATGTTTGAAAATATTATAGTTTCATCAGCTTTTTGTATAATTTCACTTTTGATTTTATTTTTATGGGTTTATTTAAGTATATGTTTTTCTGCTGCTGAATTTTTTTATATAACAGGTTTTGCAAAGAATTTATTTTTTTCACTGATTTTATCTTTTAACACAATGAAAAATAAAGCAGATGATTTTTTAAAACTGAACTTTTTTTCATTTTTCAGATTTCTTTTAACAGAAAGATTTTTTTATGTGCAGGCGGCATATTTCTATATTGCATTGATGGAGTATGAAAACGGAGCATTAAACAAATGGAACGAAAAAAATTTAAAGCAGAAATCAAAGAAAAAATGCTGCTTGGAGAATTTTTAAGGAAAGAACTTAACATTTCAGCAGGGCTTTTAAGACGACTTAAAAACATTCCTGACGGTATAACACGAAATGGAAAGCTTATAAGAACGGTTGATGAGGTTTTTCCAAATGATATTATTGAACTTTGCGAGATTGATACTAACGAAATAGAACCTAATCCTGATTTGAAAGTTGATGTAATATATGAAGATGAAGAAATTATAGTTTTCAATAAACCGAGCGGAATGCCTGTTCATCCATCGCACAGGCACAGATATGATACCCTTGGAAACTATTTTTCATATATTTATCCGAATAAATCGTTCAGACCTATAAACCGTCTTGACAGAGATACAAGCGGGGCTTGTGCGGTTGCAAAAAGTCAGAGAAGTGCAGGATATTATCAGGGAAAAATTCAAAAAACTTATTATGCATTTGTAAGTGGTAAAATAGATGGAAAAGGTACAATTTCCCTTCCAATAAAAAGAATGAATGATACAATTATAACAAGATTCTGCTGTTATGATGGTCAGAAAGCCGTTACACATTATAAATCAATATGCTGTAATGAAAAGGCATCTTTTCTTGAAATAGACCTTGAAACAGGCAGAACACATCAGATAAGAGTTCACTTTTCACATATAGGACATCCGCTTTTAGGTGATGATTTATATGGCGGCAATCATAATATAATTGAAAGACAGGCACTTCACTGCGGAAAACTTCATTTTAAAAATATAATTGACAATAAAGATACATATATCAAAGCACCTTTTCAAAAGGAACTTGTTGATTTAGAAAGAAAACTTTTCAAATCAATTGACGAAACAGATAATATAATTTCTGCATTTATGTGATATTTTGCGTTGAGGTCTTGATTTTTTAAGATAAAAAGTGTATAATAGACATAAAGTATTTTGAGATAAAAAGATAGAAAAAAGAACAAATTAAAAGGACAAAAGAGATAATGAAAAAGAGAAAAAAAGGAAATGCATTTTCAGTTGTTGGAATATGTTCCACGGCTGCTGCATCGAAATTTTTTGTTGCTTGCGGAAATATATTGAAATTTTTGATTTCAATTATATTTCACTTTTTTAAGGCTTTATTTTTGTTAGTCAGAAAAATAATTACATTTCCTGCAAGAGAATTTAAAAACGGAATTATTTTTGCATCTGAATTACAGGATAATCTGGATAAGTCAGATAAAGACAAAAAGTTTTCATATATGGGAACGGTTATTAAAAATGTTGGCAAATATTTCTTTGGAGAAAAGGGAATTTTTACAAGATTTTCACATATAATCATTCCTGTACTTTCTGTTATTTTTCTTGTTGGTATAGTAAAGTTTGGTACTGATATAGATTATGCTGTTACAATTGAATGCAACAGTACAAAAATAGGCTGTGTTGACAATGAAAAAGTATACAGAGAAGGACTTCAGATAGCAAAAGACAGAATATCCTATGGCGATGATTCACATAATCTGAAAGTAACGCCATCTTATTCAGTTTCAATTATTTCAAATAAATCTGAAAAATTAACGGCACAGGAACTTGCTGACGGAATTATTTCCGCTTCGGGAAATGAAGTTGAACAGGCAGCAGGTATATATATAAATGATGAATTTGCAGGTGCTGTTATTGATGAAAAAAATATAAGCAATGCACTTGCAGAAAAACTTTCTGATTATAAAACGCTTGGTACTGATGCAGAAAATATTCAGTATAAGGATAATATAACCTATGTTGACGGATTATATTTAAAATCAAGTGTTTTATCTGATGAAGAAATGAAAACAAGGCTTTTTTCTTCTAAAAAACAGAAAAAATTATATGTGGCAGAAGATGGAGATACACTTTCTTTAATTGCTGCAAAATTTGATATGGAAGAAAATGAAATAGAAAAACTTAATCCTGGAATGAATATGTACGACAGAATAAATTCGGGGACTTGTGTTTATGTTGAAGAAACAGAAAGTTTTCTTCCTGTCCAGTATACAAGAACAATTGACCAGACAACATATATCGATTATACAACATCACAGATAAGTACGCCTACTCTGGCTGTCGGGGAAACAGCAATACTTGTTAAAGGTTCAAGAGGCGAACAGAACAGCAAAATAAAAGTTACATATGTTGATGGAGTTGAAGTCTATCGTCAGGTTGAAAGCAGTGTTATTTCAAAGCAGCCTGTTAATGAACAAATAGGAATAGGAACTTTTACGGCACAGCCTTCGGACGTAAATCTTGTTCTTACGGGAACAGGGCAGTTTATGTGGCCTGTAAACGGTGGATATTTGAGCGACGGATTTATGCAGGGAAGAGTTCACAAAGGGATTGATATTGCTGCAAACGAGGGTACAGAAATATATGCATCGGATCAGGGAACTGTTGTGGCTTCGGGCTGGAACAGCGGCGGTTATGGTTATATGGTGATGATAGACCATGGCAATGGATATTATACTTTGTATGGACACTGTTCAAGCCTTACGGTGCATACAGGTGATACCGTTTTAAAAGGTTCACTTATAGCAAGAGTTGGTTCAACAGGAGATTCAACGGGTAATCATCTTCATTTTGAAGTAAGATATGGCGGTGTATGCTATAATCCACTTAATTTTCTTAATAACAATTAAAATTAAGTGAAATATATAGATATGGTTTATTATTTAATTTTTTAGGCTACAATTACTTAATAAAATAAATTGCTATAAGATTTATACTTAATAAAATTAATCTAGCATTTAACGAATGAATAAGTTTGAAAAATAATCTGTTTATGTGCAAAAAAAACGTTTTTTCACTTGACAAAAAACATAAATAATGGTATACTTATTTACAAGGAGATAAGCTTTAGGATTATGAAACAAAATAGTGCTGAAACTTGTCGGTATGAGGTGATAAAAGCGTTTTATGCGGCGTTTAGCAGTGTATAATGTTTTTATAGAAGCCTTAAAATCAGGGGTTCGGTGTAAATCCGAATCTACATGGGAGGATATTTAAGAAAATGTTAAACAAAATCACAGAAAAAGCATGGGACGGATTTGTTGCAGGACATTGGGTTGACCATATTGATGTTCGTGACTTTATCCAGAAGAACTATACTCCATATGATGGTGATGCATCATTCCTTGCAGATGAAACTGAAGCAACAAAGAAACTCTGGGCTCAGGTTCTTGATTTAATGAAGCAGGAAAGAGAAGCAGGCGGCGTTCTCGATATGGATACAGATGTTGTATCTTCACTCACATCACACAAAGCAGGATATCTTAACAAGGATCTTGAAAAGATCGTTGGTTTACAGACAGACAAGCCTTTTAAGAGAGCTTTAATGCCATACGGCGGACTTAACATGGCTGCTAAGGCTTGCTCAGATAACGGTTATGAAGTTTCAGACAGAATCAAAGGAATCTTTGGTGAAGGCGGTTACAGAAAGACACATAACCAGGGCGTATTTGATGTTTACACACCTGAAATGAGAGCTTGCAGATCAAACAAGATCTTAACAGGTCTTCCTGATGCATACGGCAGAGGAAGAATCATAGGCGACTACAGAAGAGTTGCTCTTTATGGTGTAGACAGACTTATCGAAGATAAGAAAGCACAGAAGGACTTCTACGATCGTCCAATGACAGCTGAAAAGATCAGAGACAGAGAAGAAATCTCAGATCAGATCAGAGCTCTTCAGGACTTAAAGAAGATGGCTCTTCTTTATGGCATTGATATTTCAAAGCCTGCTACAACAGCTCAGGAAGCAGTTCAGGCATTATACTTTGGTTATCTCGGTGCTGTTAAGGATCAGAATGGTGCTGCTATGTCTCTTGGACGTACTTCAACATTCCTTGATATTTACTTCACAAGAGATCTTGAAGCAGGACGCATTACAGAAACAGATGCTCAGGAAATCATCGACCACTTCATTATGAAGCTCAGAATGGTTAGATTTGCAAGAACACCTGAATACAATGCACTCTTCTCAGGCGACCCACAGTGGGTAACAGAATCACTCGGTGGTGTTGGTGTTGATGGCAGACATATGGTAACAAAGACATCATTCCGTTACCTCCACACACTTGAAACACTCGGAAGCTCACCAGAACCAAACCTTACAGTTTTATGGTCAACAAGACTTCCACAGGGATTCAAGGAATACTGTGCAAAGATTTCAGTTGATACTTCATCAATCCAGTATGAAAATGATGACCTTATGCGTCATACTCATGGTGATGACTACGGTATCGCTTGCTGCGTATCTTCAATGAAGATTGGTAAGGAAATGCAGTTCTTCGGTGCAAGAGCTAACCTTGCTAAGTGCCTCCTTTATGCTATAAACGGTGGTGTTGATGAAAAGACAGGTATTCAGGTTGGTCCTAAGTTCCGTCCAATCACAAGCGAATATCTTGACTTTGATGAAGTAATTGAAAAGTATGAAGATATGATGAAATGGCTTGCAGGTCTTTATGTTGATACACTTAACTGCATCCACTATATGCACGACAAGTACTGCTACGAAGCACTTCAGATGGCTCTCCACGACAGAGAAGTTACAAGATGGTTCGCAACAGGTATTGCAGGTCTTTCAGTTGTTGCTGACTCACTTTCAGCTATTAAGTACGCTAAGGTTAAGGTAATCCGTAAGGATATCGAAATCACAAAGAGAGTTAGAAACGTTGTTGACGGTGAACTCGTTGTTCAGAAGAAGGTTGTCGGTGTTGCTAAGAATGTCGCTGTTGACTATGAAATCGAAGGCGAATTCCCTAAGTATGGTAACAATGATGACAGAGTTGATGAATTTGCAGTACACGTACTTGAAAAGTTCATGCACTATATTCGTCAGAACCACTGCTACAGAGGCGGTATTCCAACAACTTCAATTCTTACAATCACATCAAATGTTGAATATGGTAAGAACACAGGTAACACACCTGACGGAAGAAAAGCAGGCGTTCCGCTCGCACCTGGTGCTAACCCGATGCACGGTCGTGATTCAAGCGGTGCAACAGCTTCACTTTCATCAGTTTCTAAGCTTCCTTGGAGCGATGCACAGGACGGTATTTCAAATACATTTACAATTGTTCCTGGTGCGCTCGGTAAGGATGATCAGGTATTTGCAGGCGATCTTGATATTCCATCAATTGCAGATTCACTTAATAAGTAAAAATTTTAAATGCTTTTGCCCGTAAGGGCAGGCGTATATAATGGAGTATATACCATGGATGATAAAAAACAGGTTAAAAATTTTGTTGATATGATGGACGCTTATATGAGTAATGGCGGAGGTCATATTAAAATGAATGATACCGCAAGGGATATACTTGTAAATAAAGAAGCAGGTTCTGAAAGTTTTTCAAAGCTTGCAGAAATGTCAAATGCTTGTCCGGAGTGTGCAAATATTCCGAATATAAGTGATGTTGATGACGATAATAACTAATCGAAAGGGGTATATTAATTATGGCTAATACACAGCAGATTGATAATCTTGTAAACATGATGGATTCATATATGGAAAAGGGTGGATACCATCTTAACGTTAATGTTCTTAACAAGGAAACACTTCTTGACGCACAGAAGAATCCTGAAAAGTATCCTACACTTACAATCCGTGTATCAGGTTACGCAGTAAACTTCATTAAGCTTACAAAAGAACAGCAGGATGATGTTATCTCAAGAACATTCCATTCTGCATTATAATAGTAGAATAGTTACTGTAACATATTAATATAATATGGGCATATTTAGTTATGCCCATATTTTTCTATATTTATGAAAGGAGCTTTTAATATGAAAGGTTATGTCCATTCAATTGAAACATTCGGAACGGTTGACGGTCCGGGTACAAGATTTGTTGTATTTTTTCAGGGTTGCCCTATGAGATGTTTATATTGTCATAATCCTGATACGTGGAAATTCAACATAGGTAAAACTATGGATACCGATGAAATTCTTGAAAAGTTTGACAGCATGAAAGAATTTTACAAGCATGGCGGTATTACTGCAACAGGCGGCGAACCTCTTGGACAGATAGATTTTTTAACTGAATTGTTTGAAAAAGCACATAAGAAGGGAATACACACTTGCCTTGATTCATGTGGAATTTTGTTTAATCCTGAAAATACAGAAAAATTCGACAAGCTTATGAAAGTTACAGACCTTGTAATGCTTGATATTAAACATATTGATGATGAAAAGCACGTTAAACTTACAAAACAGCACAATACAAATATTTTGAAGTATGCAAAATATATATGTGAAACGGGTACTGATATTTGGATTCGTCACGTTGTTGTTCCTGATATAACTGATGACCCTAAATATTTATACAGACTCGGTCAATTCATTTCGGGACTGAAAACTTTAAAAGCACTTGATGTTCTTCCATATCATGATATGGGAAAGGTTAAATACGAAAATCTTGGAATTGATTATGTATTGAAAGATACCAAGCCTCTTCCGAAAGAAAAAGCAATTGCTGCAAGAAACATTATAATGTCAGGTTTGAAAGATGCACTTCACGGAGTGAACAATGAACCTGAAAGTTCAAAATTATAATATAAATCCTTTTGACTTGAGTTCATCTATAACATTTCCGAGAATCTGTGCATTTGTTGAAGAAACTGAATGCAAAAGCAAAATTTCTCCCTCATGAGATGTGGATACAACTTTTTCAAGTGATTCAGTTGGTTCGGGTTGAGAATCAGTATTCCAGTCCTCATATGCAAAGCTCCAGAAAACAGTTTTTAATCCCAATTTATTCACAAGTTTTATTGAATCTTCGGAATATTCACCTGATGGAAATCTGAAATACTGCATATCATAATCATATACTTCCGAAACATATTCCTGCAAGGACATAATTTCTTCTTGTGCGGAATTTTCGTCAAGTGTTGGTATGCTTTTGTGATTCATTGTGTGATTTCCAAGCATATGACCTTCACGAATCATTCTTCTTATAAGTTCATTTTCACTTTTTGCATAGTCGCCTGTAAGGAAAAATATTGCGGTTACGTGTTTTTCTTTTAGCGTATCAAGAATTTTTGCGGTGTAGCCGTTTTCATAACCTTGATCGAAAGTAAGAATTATTTGTTTTTTCTTTGGAGTGACGGCATAGCCGTTTAAATCTGAAAAGGTTTGATTGAAAGTTAATGCATCTTGCGGGACATTGTTTTCATTTAAATTTTTTCCCTGTCCATAGCCGATAGGGGTATCAGGAAGACAAAATGCATTGAACTGATTTACGGAAAAGGCAGATGTTAAAACAGCTGCTGAAAGCAAAATTGATATAATTTTTTGTTTCAAAAAAATCACCTCACACGATATATTTACTAAAATATATTCATGTGAGGTTTTATTTATGATTCAATTAATTGTTGAATTTGTGAAATCAATAAAGGCAATTCTTCAAAAACAACATCTGAAATAATGCTCCAATTTGTACCATCATAATCATGTACAAGTCTGTGACGTAAACCTGAAATCATCGCCCATGGTATATCAGAATTTTTTTTCTTTGTATTCCTTAGAAATATAATATACGTGTTCACCTATATTATAAAGAGGAGTTGTGACAAGCCATTGAAGAGAATAATCGTTTATTAAATCTCCTTTAGTTATATTTTTTTCTTTTATATAATCATTTAATTTTTCAGAGTATTCAAGTATTTTTTTAATACGTTGTTGATCAGAGTATTTCATGCGACAAGCAGCCTTTCTTTCATAATTGTATCAAAGAAAACACTTTCCTTGTTTACTTCATGAATTTCAAAAACATCAACTTCTTTTTGAAAAGCTTCACGTAAATCTTCAGCTAAGGAAAAAATCATGGTTAATTTAAAGTTAGTGCCTCCAAAAACAAGAAAATCGAGGTCGCTTTCAGATGTAGCTTCGCCACGTGCGTATGAACCAAACAAATATATTTCTTTTACATGATATTTTAAAGCTATTGGTTTTACAATTTCTCTAATTTTGTTTAGAGTTAAAATTTTATCTGACATAAGAAAACACCTCTTTTATTATAATTATTTTTCCTTTTTCCAGTCAAGATATTCTTCGTATGTTCCGACTCTGTCAATGCAACCGTTTTCTGTTATTTCGATAACCCTGTTTCCGACTGTCTGTAAAATTTCGTGGTCGTGAGATGCAAGTATAACAACGCCTTTGAATGCAACAAGTCCGTTGTTTACTGCTGTAATACTTTCGAGGTCAAGATGGTTTGTAGGTTTATCAAGAAGAAGAACATTTGAACCGAAAAGCATCATTCTTGAGAACATACATCTTACTTTTTCGCCACCTGAGAGAACATCAACAGGTTTATAAATATCATCGCCTGAGAAAAGCATTCTGCCAAGGAATCCACGAAGATATGTATCTGTATTTTCTTTAACTGCGTACTGTCTTATCCAGTCGAGAATTGAAAGTTTGCAGCCGTTGAAATATGCTGAATTGTCGACAGGGAAGTAAGACCTTGAAGTTGAAATTCCCCATTTAACTGTGCCGCTGTCAGGTTCTTCTTCACCTGCTAAAATTTTGAAAAGCATTGTTACAGCCTGTTCATTTTCACCGATTATAACAGCTTTGTCAGTCCTTCCAAGAGTGAAACTTACGTTGTCAAGCATCTTAACTCCGTCAACCGTTTTTGAAATTCCGTCAACAGTTAAAACATCTTTTCCGAGTTCTCTGTCTATATCAAAACCTATAAATGGATATTTTCTGCTTGATGCAGGCATTTCTTCAACTGTGATTTTATCAAGAAGTTTACGTCTTGAAGTTGCCTGAGATGACTTTGATTTATTAGCCGAGAATCGTGCAATAAATGACTGTAATTCCTTGATTTTCTCTTCAGCTTTTTTATTCTGCTGTTTAATCATTCTCTGCATAAGCTGACTTGACTCATACCAGAATTCATAGTTACCAACATACATTTTGATTTTTGTATAGTCTATATCAACTATATGTGTGCAGACATCATTGAGAAAATGTCTGTCGTGGGAAACAACTATAACAGTACCGAAATATTCAGCAAGGAAGTTTTCAAGCCACTGAATAGCGTCAAGGTCAAGGTGGTTTGTAGGTTCGTCGAGAAGAATAATATCAGGGTTTCCGAAAAGTGCCTGTGCAAGAAGAACCTTAACTTTTTCATTACCTGAAAGTTCTGACATCTGAGTATAGAGAATATCTTCGCTAAGACCAAGTCCCTGAATGAGTTTTGAAACATCAGATTCAGCTTCCCAGCCATTTAATTCAGCAAATTCAGCTTCGAGTTCAGAAGCTTTAACACCATCTTCTTCTGAAAAGTCTTCCTTTGCATAAAGTGCATCTTTTTCCTGTATAATATCATAAAGACGCTGATTTCCCATTATAACCGTATCCATAACAGTATATGCATCATAGGCAAAGTGATCCTGTTTCAGAATACTAAGACGCTCAATTTCAGGTATAATAACTTCGCCTTTTGTAGGTTCAAGTGTACCGCATAAAATCTTTAAAAAAGTGGATTTTCCTGCACCATTTGCACCTATAACACCATAACAGTTGCCGTTTGTAAATTTAAGGTCAACATCTTTAAAAAGTACATCTGTACCGAACTGCATACTAACATTTGAAACAGTAATCATTAAAATAACTCCTTATAAAAAATATATATTTCATTATAACATATTTATTTTTTTATTTCAATAGTTTGGGATAAACTTTTTTTTAATACTGTTTTATACAGAAAAAAATTAAAGATTGCATTATCAGCAAAGTTGAATTGCTTAAAATCACCTATTGACAACCAAAGCAAATTTCTATATAATATAAGTAGTAAAAAGCAGATAAGAAAGGAAAAAAGATATGTCAAACAAAAAGATTTTAACACGAGAAGAAGCAAAAAAAGCATATCCTGAAAAGATATGGGCAATAGAAGATATTTATGCATCAGATGATTTGTGGGAAGATGACCTTGT
>JALEJO010000156.1 GCA_022769365.1 Oscillospiraceae bacterium
GTGGATTTTCCTGAGCCTGATGGACCGAGAAGTACGCAAATTTCACCTTTCTCAATATCAGCATCAATGCCTTTCAACACTTCCACACGGCTTTCGCCTTCACCAAAATGTTTTTTTATCTTATTGATTTCAAGAAACATATATTTTACCCCTTTTTGATATTTGTTAGTTTAAGCTAACTATACCACAATAAAAAAGTTTGCTTTAATCAGGAAAAACATTTCCAAAACAAACGTTTTATCATATTAATTTCTGAAAATATTGTTGTTAGCTATATCTAACTGAATATAGTATAGCATATATCTAATTTTTTGTCAAGCACAATAGGAATGTTATTTTTTAAACACTTTCAATTATATGAATTCTAAACATAATTTTGTTTCATAGAGTTTTAAAATTTGATAAACTGTCTGATAGACATTCCATTGTAATTGTAGTACAATCTGTAGATTTTAATTTTTTTGACTTGATTTTATTTGTGATTTGGTGTAAAATTAATATGAGTTATTTCAACTATCTAATGATAACTAAAGTTAATGTTACAAGATAAAATTAATTTTAGTATCACATTAATCAAAAAATAAAAAGGAGATAAAATGAATAGAAGAATCATATCAATTGCGTTGAGTTTTACTATTTTACTTTCTTCAATGTCAGCAGTAAAAGTATCTGCGGCTAATGTTGAAGAAACACCGGGAACACAATTGCAAACAATATTAGTAGATAACGACGGTAAAAATCTTTGGACTACTGAAAGCTGGGGCGGTGCAAATATCACACCTAACACAACCTGGACAACATCAGATATGTATGATTATTTTTATAATGGCAATTTGTCATTTGAAGTAAAAAGTAACGGACAGACAAGTTTTCCGTTTCGTATCGGAATAACTTCTCATTCACATAATGAAGATGTAACTTTAAATTGGACAGACATAGAAAAATATAAAAATGCAATAACCGCATCACCTGAGTGGACAAGTTACACTTTACCTTTAAATGAACTTACAGAGTCTTTTCCTGATAAGAATTTTGACAAAAGCAATATATGGAAAATAAGCGTTGGTGCTGTAAAATCAGGTGAAACAGCATCGTTTCGTAATGTTAAAATATCATCTGACGATGAAGAAAGACAGTATCCTTTTATTAAAGTAAATCAGGTAGGATATACTTGTGAAGGAAGCAAAAATGCAAAAGTTTCATGCTTTGAAAAATTTGGTTCTTTGAATGGAAAAAAGTTTGAAATTGTGAACAAAGAAACAGGAGAAACTGTTTTTTCTGATACACTTTCAGATGCTGTTACAGATAAAAGCATTTCAGGTGAGTCAATTTATGAAATCAATTTTGATACAGTTACTGAACAGGGGACATATTTTATTCGTATACCTGATGCAGATTTAAATACCTCAGCACTTACTCCAAGAGATAAGGAAGAAAATCTTGAAACTGATACAATTGTTTCAGTACCTTTTGAAATCGGTAATGATATATATAAAGATATGTTGTCTGATATGAGTAAATACTATTATTATCAGCGACAGGGCATAGATCTTGAAGAAAAATATGCAGGAGAGTTTGCAAGAAAGAATCTTCATCCCGATGATATTTCTGTCAAAAGATGGTCGGACAGGGATAATCCGAACGCTGAAACATTCGATATTTCACAAGGCTGGTATGATGCAGGAGATTATGGTAAATATGTTTCTCCGGCCGCAACATCAGTAGAAAATCTTTTGCTTGCCTATGAACTTTTTCCACAGTCATTTGAGAATATAAATCCAAATATTCCTGAAACAGACAAAACAAGCGACTTATATTCAAATTCTCCGGCTATACTTAGTGAAATTAAATGGGAACTTGATATGCTGTTAAAACTTGAACACCCTGATAAAGATGGTTCTTTTTATGTTGCAGCCAACTATAAAAATGGTACGATATACATAGAAGATACTTTATACAGCACATCTGATTATAATTCAAATTCAAATGAAAAAGACCTCCGTTCACATCTTGCGACATCCGATATGGCAGGTATGCTTGCACATGCATACCTAGTTTATAAAGATATTCCGCAATATGCTGATTTTGCCAATCAGTGCCTTGCAACAGCTGTTCGTTCATGGAAATGGATAAACGATTCTTCTAACGAAAAACATATGTCCATAGGTGCGGCAAACCGTACATATACTTTCACACAAGAAGATTTGGATAGAAGTATGTACTGGGCTGCCGGTGCTTTATTCAGGGCATCAAAAACCGCAGGGAAAAGTGCAGATGAATATGAAAATTATCTTATTTCCAATTGCGAAAATGAGAATGTTAATACTTGTTTTACAGGTATGTCACTTGGATATAGTCATAAAGGAAGATCATTCCTTGGATTCTTTAATTATCTGTATCAGAACGAAAATCCATCAGACAAAATAAAGACAGTTTTCAGCAAGTTTGAACCATGGAGAAAAAGAATCATAAATTACGACAGCTTTGGAACTGACTATCCTGAATGGGGATATTGGTGGGGTTCAAATATGGTTCTTGCACAGAGTTCTATGACTCTTTTACTTGGAAGTATAATTACAGATGGAATTGATAATATTCCTGATGAGGTATTGCATTCAAATCAGAGTGCTTTTAACTATATTTTAGGTGTAAATCCTGTATCTTTCAGTTATGTTTCAGGATATGGAGAAAACAGTGTTGAAAATATCTACAGTGCAATATATTCAAAAGATGCAAGACTAACTCCTTATAAATGCCCTAAAGGTTATGTTACGGAAGGTGCAAATTCGTCAAATAACAGACACCTTTCAAAATACAACGGCAAATGCTATATGGATAGTGATGCTGAATGGACTACAAATGAAAATACAATTTATGGCAATGCTGCATTTATTCTTTTGACAACTGCTATTATGTCAAGAACCGAAACTGATAATGTTCAAGGTGATGTAAACGCAGATGGAAAATTTGATATTGCTGATGTTGTTACCTTACAAAAATGGATTCTCGCCGTCCCAGATGTAAAACTTGCTAATTGGAAAGCTGCTGATTTATACGAAGATAGTAAAATAAATGTACTCGACCTCTGTATTTTAAAACAGGAATTGATGGATAGATAAAATTAGCCCCTCTGTTGGAATT
>JALEJO010000012.1 GCA_022769365.1 Oscillospiraceae bacterium
GCAATTTTTTCCTGAGATAAAACGGAAACAGAGTCGTTCAATGCTCTTAAAGAAAAGTAGAGAACGGCGGCACAAAGAGATAATATTGTTGCGAGTATTCCTATTCTTTTGAAAAACATTTTTATCCCATATTTTTTATTCATATATGTACCTTCTTTCGTGTTATTTTATAATAATATTATAGTATATATTTTTTCGGGATATGACAAAGGAAACTTATACGATATATTTTATTTTAAAAGTTAAATATTGTTATTTATTTTTATTTCTTTTTGAATAATATTAGTATTATTCTATGTTTTTGCTTGACATCATACATATTAATATGTTATAATAAAAGTAACATATATTGCGTAATAAAAGTAAAAAAAGGAGGATAATATATGATAGAAAAATTCAAAAAAATTGCGGCTTTCACATCAGCGGCAGTTATGATGACGGCAACATTTTTGTATTTTCCAAGTGGCACGTTCAAGAGAATGAGTTTGGGGATTTTGGCAAATGCACTTGATGAAGGTGAATTGCCTTTTATTCCAACTGAACACACACACAAATATGAAAACGGTTTTTGCACAAAATGCGAAGCAAAAGAAGAAGCAAAGCAGAATACAAACGGCTATTATGAAATTTCAAACGCAGGTCAGCTTTATTCGTTTGCTGAAAAAGTAAACAATGGTGAAAAATCTGCAAATGCGATTTTAACGGCTGATATTATCTTAAATGAAAACGTACTTAAAGATGATGGAACTTTGAATGATGGCGACTTTAAAGAATGGACACCGATAAAAAGTTACAACGGAACTTTTGACGGACAGGGGCACACCATAAGCGGATTATATCGTGATTCATCCAGTTATCAAAATTATGGGTTATTTGGAAACCTTAATGAAGGAAGCTCTGTTTCAAATATTGTTGTAACTGATAGTTATATTGTTACTTATTCAATATGTGCTGGTGGCATAGTAGCTAATAATTATGGAGGAACTATTTCAAATTGCTCTTTCTCTGGATTTATATCTGCAGGGGAAAAAATTGGTGGTATATGTAGTTGGAATCTTGGAACAATAAAAGATTGTTATAGTGATGCAAAAATAATTGGTTTAGATTGGATAGGGGGTATTGTTGGTATAAATTATGAATTGATAGAAAATTGTTTTAGTAATATTAGTATTGATATAAGTGCTGATTGTGTTGGCAGTATAGTAGGTTCTAATGATGCAAGTCAATACCATACAGGAAGAATAAGAAACAGCTATTTTAATAATACAATTTATAATGGTAAAGCAGTTGGCGAAAATAATAGTAATGTTGATGAAGATGTTCTTGGCAAAACAACAGAACAATTTGCAAGCGGTGAAGTTGCTTTTCTTCTTGGAGATGCTTTTGGACAGACAATTGGCACAGATGAAATACCTGTATTAGGCGGACAGAAAGTTTACAATGTAAAAAAATACAGCGACTGCGGAAAACAACTGAAGTGGGTTCTGTTTACAGTAATTCAGAAGAAAATATTGCACCTGCACACGATTATTCAAACGGCGGAATATGTAATGTATGCAATGCACTTGAAAACGGAAAAGACGGCTTTAAATCGGCATCTGTTTCGCTTACAGACGGCGTTATAGTAAATTATAATGTAATCCTTTCAGACAAAGCAATTGAAGATGAAAACGCATACATTAAGTTTACAGCCGAAAGCGGAATTAATAAAAATATAAAATTTTCTGAGGCAGTATTAACAGGCGAAACGTATAAGTTCAGTCTTGAACTTCGTCCTGACCAGATGTCTGAAACAATAATAGCGCAGGTTATATATGGTGATGGAACAGAGGGAAACAGCGTTGATTTTTCAATCAAAGAATACAGTGAAAAATTAACAAATGAAGCAGATAAAAAGCTTGCTGATTCAATGAAACTTTATGGTGCATTTGCTCAGGTTTATACAGGCAGAAAAACAGATAACCTTGTTTCAGATATTAAAGATTATGAAATAAATGCAACAATCGGAGAAGAATATAATTACAGTTTAACAGAAAATGCAAGCGGAATAAAAACAAAATCTGCAACACTCCAGATAGGTTCACAGATAACAATAGTAGTAAAATATCAGCTTGAAGAAGGCAAAAATATTTCTGATTATGATTTTATGTGCGGAGATAAATCACTTAAACCTGTAAAAAGCGGAGATTATTATTGTGTATATCTGAAAAACATTTTACCGCAGGACCTTGATAAAATGTATGAAATTGTTGTCAAAGATAAAGGTAATGCAGGGAATGAAACAACTTTGAAATACAGTGCATTTTCATATATGAAGAGTGCTTTTGAAAAATCAGATTCAGATAAGAAACTTACAAATCTTTTAAATGCTATGTATTATTATAACAAAGCCGCAGAAGACCATATGAAAGGATAAAGCCATGAAAGAAAAATACGAAAAGGCAGAGATTGAAGTAATTGAGTTTGAAACGGAAGATGTTATAACAACATCGTCAGAAGAAGCTATTACTTTACCCGAGATTCCTTTTTAATAATTATAAGCCGACAGTGCATTTTTGTGCTGTCGTTTTTTTAAATTTAATATTGTAATAAAATCAGATATGTGTTATAATTAAACTACAATAAAATAGGAGGTGTATTTATGGAAAGAATTAAAACACGAACAGAGTTATTTAATGAAATAGTTAAAGGGATAGTTGAAATATTAAAAGATGAAGTAATATCGATAATTCTTTATGGTTCTGTTGCAAGGGGAACAGAGAGTAGTGAGTCAGATATTGATATTGCACTAATAATAAAAAACAGGTTGTCAATTGAAAAAAGAGAAGAACTTGATGATTTTCTCGGTGAAATGGATTTGAAATATGACAAGCTGTTTTCGGCGGTTGATATTAATGAAAATAAATTTGAAACTTGGAAAGAAATAATACCATTTTATCAGAATGTATCAAGGGAGGGAATAGTACTTTGGAAAGCAGCATAGCCACAAAAATTTTTCTTGAAGATAAATGGAAAAAGATTTGATAAGTTGTTTTTAATAGATTTATTATTAAAAAGAGGAATAGTGAATGTCAAAATCAAAATCAGTATATATATGTTCAAACTGCGGATATGAAAGTGCAAAGTGGAACGGAAGATGTCCTTCATGCGGACAGTGGAACTGTATGGAAGAGCAGGAACAGACAGTTTCAACAGTTCGCAAAACAAAAAGCAGAACACTTAATAATTTAAGCGATAAAATACAAACCCTCTCAGACATCACAGCAACGCAGGATATACGTTATGATACAGGTGTCAGGGAACTTAACAGAGTACTTGGAGGGGGACTTGTAAAGGGTTCTATAACGCTTCTCGGGGGCGAACCTGGAATAGGGAAAAGTACTCTTCTTTTGCAGATTTGCGAATATATGGGAGAAGAACATACAATTCTTTATGTGTCGGGGGAAGAGTCTGCAAGTCAGATAAAATTAAGAGCAAAGCGTCTTAATGTTGACTCAAAAAATCTTTATCTTTTAACTTCGACCGATGCGGAAGCTGTTTCGGATACAATAAAATTAAAAAAGCCTGATATAGCCATAATAGACTCAGTTCAGACAATGTGTATTTCCGAAATAAGTTCAAGTCCGGGAAGTTTAACTCAGGTAAGAGAATGCACAAACCTTTTTATGCATACAGCAAAAGATGAGGGGATACCGATATTTTTAATCGGTCATGTAAATAAAGATGGTGCAATTGCAGGACCGAAAGTTATGGAACATATCGTTGATACAGTTCTTCATTTTGAAGGTGACAGAAACCTTTCGTACAGAATTTTAAGAACAATAAAAAACCGATTTGGTTCAACAAATGAAATAGGTGTTTTTGAAATGTCTGATGATGGTTTAAAGGAAGTTGAGAATCCGTCTAAAATGCTCCTTGACGGAAGACCTCTTAACGTTTCAGGAACGTGCATAACTTGTGTTATGGAGGGCTCAAGACCGATACTTTCAGAAATACAGACGCTTGCGGCAAAGAGCAGTTTTTCCGTTCCAAGAAGAACAGCAACGGGTTTCGATTTCAGCCGTCTTACAATTATTCTTGCTGTGCTTGAAAAAAGAATGGATATACCTTTCAGCAACCTTGATGTATACTTAAATGTTGTTGGAGGATTCAGGGTTGATGAACCGGCAGGCGACCTTGCGGCAGCACTCAGTCTTTATTCAAATATAACAGATAAACCAATAAACTGCAATATTGCGGCATTTGGAGAAATAGGACTTGGCGGCGAAATAAGAAGCGTTTCACATACCTCACAACGTATAAAAGAAGCCGAAAGACTTGGTTTTAAAGTATGCATCATTCCGAAAAGTTCAATGCGTACATTGAAAAAAGAAGATATAAAAATAAATCTTTATGGTGTTGCAGATTTATCACAGGCTTTTGCCGTTATAAAAAAAATCAATGCAATGGACTAAGTATATAGAAAAAATCTATAATTTGCTATTAATAACAGGTATTGGACAAATTTATATTTATATGTTATAATTTACTTGTAAGTTGAAAATGTAAGTAATAAATTGAATTTAAAGTATAATGAATGATATCAATGGAGGAAAAAAATGTTAAATATTAAATATGACATTGTTGGTTCATTTCTTCGTCCTGAAGAAATAAAAGAAGCAAGAAAAAAGTATTTCAACAACGAAATTTCACTTGAAGAACTTCGTAAAGTTGAAGACAAAGCAATAGCTGAACTCGTTGAAAAAGAAGTACAGCACGGCTTGAAATTCGTTACAGATGGTGAATTCAGAAGAAGATGGTGGCATCTTGACTGGCTCAAAGAATTTGACGGATTCAGCACAAAGCATTTTGACAAAATAATAAATGGTGTTAATAACCATATTGAACTCGGATTTATTGAAGGCAAAATATCATACGACCCGAACAAAAAACACGCTGAAATTGAAGCGTGGGATTATCTTCACAGCCTTGCTCAGAAGTATGAAGGTGTACAGGCTAAAAAGTGTATTTCAGGTCCTAATATGATTCTTATTGACCACCTTCTTCAGCTTGGAATAAAAGATACAGCATATTATGGAACTGATATTGATAAAATTATTGAAGACATTGGCAAAGCATATCAGGACGCAATAAAGGATTTATATAATCACGGCTGTCGTTATCTCCAGATAGACGACACATCATGGACATATATGATAGATGAAAACTTCCTTAAAAAAGTTGCATCACTTGGCTATGAAAAGTCATATATCCTTGAACTTTTCAGAAAAGTTTCAACAAAGGCACTTGAAAATAAGCCTGCTGATATGGCAATAGGAAATCATTTCTGCAAGGGTAACTTCAAAGGACATCCTCTTTTTGCAGGTCTTTATGACACAGTTGCACCTGTTATAACACAGATACCTTATGACGGTTTCTTCGTTGAGTATGATGACGAACGTTCAGGTTCTTTTGAACCTTGGTCAATTCTTAAAGGTTCAGACAAAACATTTGTTGTTGGTCTTATTTCAACAAAGAATCCTGTGCTTGAAACACATGATGAAATAAAGAAGAGATACCTTGAAGCTAAAAGCATAGTAGGCGACAACATAGCACTTTCACCACAGTGCGGTTTTGCATCAGTTGAAGAAGGAAACTGTATTGATGAAGAAACACAGTGGAAGAAAATAGATTTGCTTGTATCTTGTCAGGACTTCCTTAATTAGTTTTTTGATTGATAATAAATAAAAAAAGAGGGCTTATGGCTCTCTTTTTTTATAAATGGTCGTTACTAAAAATATTTTTATTTTGCTCTTGATTTTAATTGTTCAATATGTTATAATATATATTATAGTAATTCTATAGGAAATAAAGGAGAAAATTTATGAGAATATCTACCAAAGTCGAATATGGCTTAATTGCCATACTTGATATAGCAATTCATTCAGCGGGAAGCGAAAGTATATCATCATTGAAAATATCAGAACACAACAATATACCAAGAAAATTCCTTGAACAGATAATGATTTCTTTAAGGTCTGCAAGGCTTGTAACTTCAGTTAAGGGTTCAAAGGGAGGTTACAGACTTGTTAAAAGTCCTGAGCAAATAAAATTGACTGAAGTTATAAATGCACTTGATATATCACTTCTGGAACATCAGGCAATTGAAGAAAACAATGGAAGCATAAGAAATTTTTTAAATGAAAATATATGGGAAAAGTTAAATGACAGTATTTTGGAAATAACTGATAATGTAACGCTTCAGGATTTAATGGATAAATATTCTGAAAGCGGCGATAACAATATGATGATGTTTTATATTTAATTTGCAAATGGACAGACAAGAATATCCTGCCTTGTTCCTACACTTCCATAAAGAGTATATGTAACGGTTTGCGTAATGGAATCATCTGATATTTCAGTTTTTGATTCCGAATTGATTATTTTATAATCGGATAAAACATTTTTTTCAAAGACTTCTTTTTGTTTTGTGATGAGTTCAGATGCGTATTCATCAGAACATATTGAAAGGCAGGGAGTCTTTTCTTTGTATGTTGAAGTTATGAGAGAAACAGGCATTTTTTTGCCAAAAAGCGATAAAGTTTTCGTATTTTGTTTTACAATAAAATTGCTGTAAATATTTTTCTTGTGATTTCCAAAATTAAGATTTAAAGAGAAAAATTTCAATTTTTTTATACTGTATGATTTACCTGATTCACTTAATTTTATATCAGCTTTTTTCTGTGTGAAAACGACTTCTTTTTTAAATTCGGCTTTTATAATGCCGTCAGCGTGGCGTAGAAGCGATACTTCACTTTTTTCAGATTTATATTTACCTGATATTATAATATCGCCCTGACGTATTTCAGAGCCTGCCGGAGCAAATAATTTGCCTTTGTAAACTTTTGCATCGCATATTTTCATATCACATTCAGCAATTATATTGCAGGGATTTTCAGTATTGGCTATATTCGGCTTTTTTTCTGCTTCAATTATTTTAACTGTTATTTCAGAACCGTTTCTGTTTATAATTGCATCGCTTATTTCATTTAAAGATATTTTCAGTCTGTTTTCGATTTTGTCAAAGTTAAGAGATGGGATATATGTCCCTGTTTTAACATTGTTGTTTTCGAGTATGAAAGATATTTTTTTTCGAAGATTTTCGTTGTTTGTTTCAACATTTACGGAAACAATTCTGTTTGAAAGAAAATACATAACTGAAAAAATAACAATTCCAAAGGCAAGTGCAATAAAAAGAAATTTAAATTTTTTCAAGTTATTTCACCTCAAATTCGATATTATTTATTTTGCCTGTTATGTAAATATCACATCCTTGTTTTTCCTGTATAGCAAGTTCCTGACCGAAAATAGTTATAATATTTGAAGTGCATTGAAGTTTAATATAGAAATCTTCTGCATCAATAATTCTTTTTACGTTTTCAGCTTTTATTTCATAATCACCTATGCAGCATAAACGGCTGTCAAACATATCACGTTTTACTGCCCTGAAAAAATTATTATTCATTTTAACTCCTTAGTGAATATTTATTATAATTCAAAAATAGTATTTAATGTAATTTAAAAATAATATTTAGTATAATATTATTCAGATAAGGGTGATATAATGAAAAAAACAGCGAAGTTTTTATTTGAATTTCTTATATTTTCTTTTGTTGTTCTGATTTTTTTAATTATAATAACAGATCACGAAAATATTCAAAGGAGAGTTGCGTCCTCTTTGACTTTTTCTTTTGAAAAATTAATACCATCTCTTTACTTTTCACTTGCAGCGTCTTTAATGCTTACAAACAGCGGATTATATCTGTATATAGGTAAAATGTTTTCATTTACAGCAAGAAAAATATTTGGAGTTTCAGAAAAAATATTTTCAATATTTATAATGAGTAACCTTGCAGGTTATCCGACAGGTGCAAAACTTCTTTCAAGTCTTGCAAAAAGAAATATAATAGATAATGATGACGTAAAAAAAGCAGCCCCTGTTATGTTTTCGGCAGGACCTGCTTTTATTCTTTCTGTTTCGCATAACAAAACGGAAGGAATAATCATATTTATATCAGTTTTTCTAACAAATTTAATAATGCTTTTTATTTACGGAAGAAAAAGCAGTTTAAGATTATATGACAATGAAAGTACATCTGTTTCAGTGACATCTGAAAATTTTGTAAAAAGTATAGTTTCGGCTTTTGGTTCAATGATAAATATTGCTGCAATGATTTCATTTTTTGCTGTTTTCACAGGAATTTTGCAGGAAAACGGCTTATATTTTTTATCTCCTGTTTTAGAAGTAAGCAGTATTACAAATGTTTATCTGACAGATTACATATATACAGCTGTTGCCGCTGCATATATTTCTTTTGGTGGGATATGTGTTATTTTTCAGGCTGCATCTGAACTTAAAAGTAATTTTTCAGCATTATATTTTATTGGAGTAAGATTATTTTCGGCTTTAATTTCTTCAACTATAAGTTTTGCATTAAGCTTTTTTTACAGAAAAAGTGAAATAAAATCGGTTTTTATGCCTTTTGAAACTGACTTTAATGGAAAAACACTCTATTTTTCGGACTATTTCTTTGTTCTTCTTGCTTTATTTATAATTTTACTTTATAAAACAGAAATCATAATAAAAAAATATAAAAATAATAAAATGTAATTACTTTTTGATAATATCTTTTATAACTTCGCCTGCAATAATAAGTCCTACAACTGATGGTACAAAAGAAGTACTTCCCGGAATATCACGTCTTTGAGTACATTTTCTTGCTGTTCCGGGAGGGCATACGCAATGAGTACGACAGCTTGATGCCATATCATCTATAGGTTTTATTGGTGTTTCTTTTGAGTAAACAACTTTTAATTTTTTGATTTTTCTTTTTCTGAGTTCGTATCTCATAACTCTTGCAAGCGGACAGACAGATGTTTTATATATATCAGCTACTTCAAAGGCAGTCGGGTCTGTTTTATTTCCTGCACCCATTGCACTTATTATAGGTACTTTATATTGATTTGCTTTCATTACAAGGTCAATTTTGGCTGTTACAGTATCAATTGCATCAACTATATAATCATATTTTTCAAATTCAAATTCATCAGCACTATCAGGCATATAAAAAGTCTGGTGCTTTATGACTTTGCATTTTGGATTTATGTCAAGTATTCTTTCTTCCGCAACATCAACTTTATATTTGCCTATTGTTTTTGTTGTGGCAAGAATCTGTCTGTTTATATTAGTTAAGCAAACTTTATCATCATCTATTATATCAATTGTTCCGACACCGCTTCTTGCAAGGGCTTCAACAGTATATCCGCCAACACCGCCGACACCAAATACCGCAACTCTTGAACCTGCAAGTTTTTCCATTGCTTCATTTCCAAATAATATTTCTGTTCGTGAAAATCTGTTAAGCATAATTTTTACCTGCCTTTAATTTCAGTAATTCATATAGGTTTCCTGAATATTATAGCACAATATTATGGTAAAAGTCAAGGATTTTATTTTGGAATTCACGGAAATCAATTTCTAAATTAATTTCTGTAAAATCGTTCGATTTATCTTGACAAAATCGAACGATTGTGATATAATAAAGAAAACTAAAAGAGAATGAAAGGGGGCATAGATATGTCTGTTACTACTGCTACTGAATTTAAAATGAATTTTGGAAAATATCTTCTTCTTGCTGAAACAGAGGATATTTATATTACTAAAAATGGTAAAGTTGTGGCTAAACTTACAAACCCTAATCAGGACAGAGTGGATATTGCAAATTCACTTTTTGGAATATTACCATCAGATATTTCTGTAGAAGATGCAAGAGATGAGAGGCTTGAAAAAATATGAGAGTTTTAATTGATACTTGCATTATAATTGATGCACTTCAAGACCGTCAGGGTTTTGCCGAAAATGCACAAAAGATATTTTTACTTGCTGCAAATAGAAAATTTACGGGCTATGTTACAGCAAAATCTGTAACGGATATATACTACATAATGCATCGCCATTTTCATGATGATAAACAAACAAGAAATGTGCTGAATAAACTTCTTATTATTTTTGGAATTATGGATACATCGGGTGAGGACTGTCGGCAGGCTCTTCTTTCAAAAGTATCTGATTTTGAAGATGCTGTTATGATTGAAACAGCGAAACATTTTGATGCGGACTGTATAGTAACACGAAACATCAAAGATTATGCAAAAGCAGATGTTAAAGTTTATACTCCGGAAGAGTTTATAGAGCGTGTCAGAAAAGAGAATGAAGTTGACTAAGATATACCAGAATTTTTGTCAAATAAATTCTTTGATATTTATAAAATAAAGTTTAATATTTTTAATTCCTTACAAAACACAAGTAAAACATAAATAAAATTAATAATCTAATTAAATGCGAAATTTATATTGACAATTGGATTTTGTTGGTATATAATATAAAACATAGAAACGAGCAAAGGTGCTTAAGAATTAACAGTTCTTATGTGCCTTTGCTTTTTTTATTTATTTTTATCATATTATATTTATAAGGAGTGTGTTTTTATGGATAGCACAATGCTTGAAAAGGTAAACGAGCTGATTGGCGGCGAAGTTTACGGCGTATGGTTTTTGGTAGGTGCTGCACTTGTATTCTTTATGCAATGCGGCTTTGCAATGGTTGAAACAGGTTTCACCAGAGCAAAAAATGCAGGTAACATTATTATGAAGAACCTTATGGACTTCTGTATTGGTACTATTGTATTTATTCTTATTGGTTTTGGTCTTTTACTTGGTGAAAATGCTTTCTTTGGTTTAATCGGCAAACCAAGTCTTCAGATTTTCACAAATTATGCAGATTTTGATTGGTCAAATTTCGTATTTAACCTTGTATTCTGTGCAACAACAGCAACAATTGTTTCTGGTGCGATGGCAGAAAGAACAAAGTTTATTTCATATTGTATTTATTCGGGCGTTCTTTCAGCAGTTATTTATCCGATTGAAGCCCACTGGATCTGGGGCGGCGGCTGGCTTTCACAGCTTGGTTTCCACGATTTCGCAGGTTCATGTGCAATTCATATGACAGGCGGTCTTGCAGCACTTATCGGTGCAGCTGTTGAAGGTGCAAGAATTGGCAAATTCAAGAGAGATAAGAGCGGCAAGGTAACAAAGGTAAATGCAATTCCTGGTCACTCATTAACACTTGGTGCTTTAGGTGTATTCATTCTTTGGTTTGGTTGGTACGGATTCAACGGTGCAGCTGCAACATCAGTTTCACAGCTCGGTTCTATCTTCCTTACAACAACAATAGCTCCTGCAACAGCAACTGTTGTTTGTATGATATTTACATGGCTCAAGTATGGTAAGCCTGATGTTTCAATGTGTCTTAACGCTTCACTTGCAGGTCTTGTTGCAATAACAGCTCCTTGTGATGTTACAGATGCGGCAGGTGCTTTAGCTATTGGTGCAGTTTCAGGTTTACTTGTTCCATTCGGTGTATGGTTCCTTGATTATAAGCTTCACGTTGATGACCCTGTTGGTGCGGTTGCAGTTCACTTCTTAAATGGTATGTGGGGTACAATTGCAGTTGGTTTATTTGCAACAGGAAACACACCTGGATATTCAATCGCTGACGGAAACGGCGAAGCGATGAAGGGCTTATTCTATGGCGGCGGAGCAAAACTCCTTGGAATACAGCTTCTTGGTATGGTAAGCGTACTTGCATGGGGTGCGGTAACAGTTACAATACTTTTCCTCATCTTAAAGCATACAATCGGACTCAGAGCTTCTGCTGAAGAAGAAATTATCGGTCTTGATATTACAGAACATAATCTTCCTTCATCATATGCAGACTTTATGCCTTCAATCGATGTTATCAAGCAGACAGATAAGCAGGCTGCAAAGGCAGGCATTGAAGTAAATGATGAAGTAAAGAAGATGAACAAGGTTATCTCACCTGTTATGGGCGGTGCAGATAAGAATGTAACACCTGTTAAGGTTTCAACAGATAAGAATACAAAGCTTACAAAGATAAGCGTTATCTGCAAGCAGAATAAGCTTGAAGATCTCCAGACAGCTCTTACATCAATCGGTATAACAGGTATCACAGTAACTCAGGTTCTTGGATATGGTACACAGAAGGGTCACGAAACATATTATCGTGGTGTTAAGAGTGATTCAGGTGCAACACTTCTTCCTAAGATTAAGGTTGAAGCTATCATTTCAAAGGTTCCTGTTGATACAGCAGTAAATGCAATAAGAGATGCTCTTTATACAGGTAATATTGGTGATGGTAAGGTATTTGTTTATGATGTTGAAGAAGTTGTTCGTGTTCGTACAGGTGAAACAGGATATGATGCTCTTCAGGAATCAGAAGAATAATTCACTTAACTTTCAATAAAAATACTATTAAAAAATGCGGATACTTGATTGTGTCCGCATTTTGTATTTATTAATCCGCTTTATGTATCATTGAATATTCAATCGAACCATTAACAATTGTTATAAGGGTTTGAGAATCCTGAGGATTTATAATGTTTAATGTAACGCCCGACTGAAGTCCTGTTGAAAGAATCATATTTCTGCAAGATTTACATTCATCTGTAAGTTCAGAAGTAAGTGTATCATATTCATTATTTTCATCTGATGTATTTTGAATAGTCAGGATTTTTTCTGTAACTTTTGCATCGTAAATATTTATTGTGTAAATATCTTTTGATTCATCATAAACAAGAGTAACATCGCTGTATTTTTGCGAAACAGTATTTTTCAAAGTTTCAACTATCTGAACAGTGTCTGATGTATCAAGTTCGGCATATGAAGCGGATTCGGTTTCATTTTCAACTGTTTCGGCTGTTTCTGAAATTTCTTCATCAGATTCATTTTCGGTAGCAACTTTGCTTGAAATTGCTGTTGTATTTTCTGTTTGAACTTCAGCATTTTCGTTTTCTGATATGAAATATTTCACAATCATAACAGCACATACAACGCATATTGCAAGGATAAGCAAAATAAGAAGAATAATTAGCCATATAGGAGTTTTTTTATTTGTCTTATTGCTTTTTCCGTCAGGAACACTGTATGAAGTATAAGAAGAATTTTCAGACTTTTTTTCTGTTTTTAGTTCTTTGATTTCAGGTTGCTGAACTTTTACGGTTTCAGGTTTTGGTTCTTGTTTTGTTTCGGAAATAATTTCAGGAATTTTATTATTTTCATTCTGAATATTTTCTTTTGGAATGTCATCTGAATTTTCTGAATTTGGTTCGGATTTTGGAATATCACTTTTAATATCATCTTTTAAAAGTTCATTTATATCTGTTATTGTATCGTCTGAACCTTGTGAAATGTTTTTTTCAATGATATTTTCAGCGGCATTTTCTTCCATTTTTTCAGTAAATCCGCCGCAAATAGGGCATAAAACAGATGATTCAGAAACTTCTGAACCGCAGCTTGCACATTTTTTCATAATAGATTACCTCTTTTAATAATATAAATATGGTAAACATATTTTATCACATAAGCATTTAAAAGTCAAGAGATTTATTAGGAATTAGGAATGAGGAATTAAGGTGTCGCCATTCGGCGACTTATCTAAAACCTCTCAGTCAGCTAAAGCTGACAGCTCTCCTTAAAAGGAGAGCCTATAATCAACTTTGTAAGTTACTTTTAAGCCTCTCCTTTCAAGGAGAGGTGGCACAGCGTAGCTGTGACGGAGAGGTTTAAAATCGTCAGCGTAAGCTGACACCACAATTCCTCATTCCTAATTCCTCACTCCTCATTCTAAAATAAGTATTAATTCCTATAATTCCTATATTAATATATATAATATAACTATATGTATTAATAGATAAAAACTATAAGTAGCTATAGTTTTTTAATTTGTAAGAATATACACAATTTTCTTGACAAATATGAAAAAATATTTTATAATATATAAGGTATTAAATTTTGGAGGATAAAAATGAATATAGAAACACAATGTTTACATGCAGGCTACACTCCGGGAAATGGCGACCCTAGAGTTATGCCGATAGTTCAGAGTACAACTTATACTTTTGACTCAACTCAGCATATTGCTGATCTTTTCGATAAGCCTACAGAATGCATTTATTCAAGATTTGCAAACCCTACTGTTGACGCTGTTGAACAGAAAATTGCAGCACTTGAAGGTGGCGTTGGTGCTATGTGCACATCAAGCGGACAGGCTGCTTCACTTATTTCAGTTCTTAATCTTTGCAGTGCAGGCGACAGCTTTATATGCAGTTCAACGATTTATGGCGGTACAATAAATCTCTTCTCTTTTACGTTTAAAAGATTTGGAATTGAAGCTATTTTTGTTGATGCTGACGCTGACGAAGAAACACTTATGAAAGCTTTTAAACCTAACACAAAATGCGTTTTTGGTGAAACACTTGCAAATCCTGCAATAGATATTTTCGACATTGAAAAGTTTGCGAAAGTTGCACACGCAAATAAAGTTCCGCTTATTGTTGATAATACTTTCCCGACACCGATTCTTTGCAGACCTTTTGAATTTGGTGCTGATATTGTCATTCATTCAACAACAAAATATATGGACGGTCACGCTGTTCAGGGTGGCGGTGTTATTGTTGATTCAGGTAATTTCGACTGGGAAGCAAGTGGAAAGTTTCCTGATTTCACAGAACCTGATGAAAGTTATCACGGAATTGTTTATACAAAAGAATTTGGTAATATGGCATATATTATCAAGGCAAGAATGCAGCTTATGAGAGATTTTGGCTGTTATCCTGCCGCACATTCTGCATTTCTTCTTAATCTTGGACTTGAAACTCTTGCAATAAGAATGAAACAGTATTGCATAAATGCTGAAAAAGTTGCTGATTATCTTGAAACAGTTCCTTGCGTTTCACAGATAAAATATCCGTCAAAATATACAGGCAAGCAAAAAGAACTTGCTGAAAAGTATCTTTCAGGCGGCAGCGGTGTTATTACTTTTACAATTGACGGCGGTCGTCAGACAGCAATGAAATTTATGGACAGCCTTGAACTTGCTTCAAACGTTGTTCACGTTGCAGATATTCGTACATGTGTTCTTCACCCTGCATCAGAAACACACAGACAGCTTACAGATGAACAGCTTGTTGCAGCAGGTATAAATCCTGGTCTTATCAGATTATCTGTTGGTCTTGAAAATGTTGATGACATTATCGCAGACCTTAAACAGGCTTTTGAAAAAATAAAGTAAAAAAATTAAAGGCTTCAGATATTCTCTATCTGAAGCCTTTTTCTTTTTATCAACCGTTGGTTGATATATATTTTTGATAATATCAACCATTAATATGTTGCGTTCATTCAAATTAAATGTTAAAATTGTAATTGAAAGGAGGTTGCAACTTGGACCAAATTAAAATAGGAAAATTTATTTCTGAATGCCGCAAAGAAAAAGGATATACACAAGTTAAATTAGCTGAAAAACTTGGTATTACAAACAGAGCAGTTTCAAAATGGGAAACGGGAAAAAGTTTACCCGATGCATCTGTTATGATTGAACTTTGCGAACTTTTGGGAATAAATGTGAATGAACTTTTGACGGGTGAAAAAGTATCAGAAGAAAATTATAAAAGAAAGGCGGAGGAAAATATGGTAGAAATGGTTAAAAAAAATAAAAAGTCAAAAGCCGAAATAATAATAACATTGCTTATAATAATTTCAATAGTAATAGATTCGGTTACAGGTATGATACTTTCAAAAATGTTTACATCAGATGAAACAAGAGCGGCAATAGGAATAATGAGTTTTGTTTTGCTTTTATGTCTTGTTGGAATATGGACGGGTACAACCTTATGTTTAAAAAATAAAAAATAGCAAAGAAAAACGCTGTCGCAAAAAGCGGCAGCGTTGACTTTATAATAATTATGTTTAGTTAGCCTTTTTTTCAACCATATCATGGCAAAAATGGCTTATATCTTTTCTGTGTTCAGAAGTGAATGCAATTGCATCTCTTGGGTGGAGATTAAGCTGACCTGTTGCAAGGTACTGTGTATCATATCCCCAAACAACATTTTTTGCTTTAAGAACATTTATATTATTTTCAATAAATTCAATAACAGGTGAGAGGTTGAAATTACCGTGCTTTTTGTTGTTCATATATCCAAGAAGCATTTCCATCATACAGTTGCCTGCACCTCTTCCCATACCGCTCATTGTTCCGTCAAGGAAAGATGCACCTGAACGGAATGCTTCAATTGTATTTGCAAAAGCAAGCTGCTGATTATTGTGTGCGTGCATACCGATTGACTTGCCATATTTTTCAGCTATTGAAACATAAAGTTCTGTAAGTTCCTTGATGTCTTCAGGGTAGAGTGAACCGTAGCTGTCTACAAGGTAAATGCAGTCTACAGATGAATTGCCAAGCTGTTCAAGTGCTTTTTTTACATCATTTATATCAGCTGTTGAAATAGCCATAATATTGCAGGTTGTTTCATAACCGAGATTATGACAATGTTCAATTATTTCAATTGCTTCAGGAATTGTATTTATATAAGTTGCAACTCTTATCATATCAAGAGGACTGTTTGACTTTAAGCAAATATCTCTTTTAAAGTTGCATCTTCCAACGTCTGCCATTGCAGCAAGTTTAACCCCTGGCTTTTCGTTTCCAAGAACTCTTATTATATCACTTTCTTCACAGAATTTCCAAACACCGAATTCTGATTTATCAAAAAGGTCAGCAGATGCCTTGTATCCGACTTCCATATATTTAACACCTGATGCAAGATTTGCATTATAGAGATTTTTAACAAATTCGTCAGTAAAGAAAAAGTTATTTACAAGACCGCCATCTCTTATTGTTGCATCAAGAATATTTAAATTTCCCATTGTGTAATTCCTCCGTGTACTTTAATGTTTTAACACTTTAATATTTTAAAGTGTTGTAGTGATTACAATTTAATATTATACAACTTGAAATTCAATTTGTCAAGCAGTTAAGAAAAAATTTACATATTCACAATATCAAATAAAGAATTAGGAGTGAGGAATTAGGAATGAGGAAGCGGCGTGTCGCCGCAGCCAAGTCACCCCAATTTACTAAAAATATAAGGGTAATTTTATGGTTAAAGCCCCTGCCAGGGGCAATTTTGTTTTATGTGTTTCTACCTCTCAGTCAGCATTCGCTGACAGCTCTCCTTGAAAGGAGAGCCTTAAAAACACAACATTGCAAATCTAATTAAAAGCCTCTCCTTTTAAGGAGAGGTGTCAAGGCGAAGCCTTGACGGAGAGGTTTTAAATCCGTCAGCGAAGCTGACACCTTAATTCCTCATTCCTAATTCCTCACTCCTCATTTAAAAACAGGATTGACAAATGTTTAAAAATCTTGTATAATAGACACTATATTATAATTTACTACAAAATACAGGAGATTATCAAATGGAACAAAAAAGCAATAACAGAGCAACATTTCAGTCAAGACTTGGATTTATTCTTGTTTCGGCAGGGTGTGCAATAGGACTTGGAAATGTTTGGAAATTCCCATATGTATGCGGTCAGAACGGCGGAGGAGCATTTATACTTCTTTATTTACTTTGTCTTGTTCTTCTTGGACTGCCTATTTTAATATGTGAGTTTGCAATAGGACGTGGAAGCGGAAGAAGTTTATCGCAGGCATTTGAAAAACTTGAACAGCCCGGAAGCAGATATCATTATACAAAGTATACAAGTATAGCAGGCAACTATCTTCTTATGATGTTTTATACAATGGTAACAGGCTGGATGCTTTATTATGCATTCAGATATATAACAGGCAACATAGATGCATCAAGTACGGAAATGACGGCAAATGAATTTTCAAATATGCTTCAGTCGCCGGTTGTAATGCTTATTTTTGCAGCAATTGTAATAGCTGGCTGCATTGGAATATGTGCTTTGGGACTTCAAAATGGAATTGAAAAAGTAACAAAATTTATGATGCTTTTTCTTATGGGACTTATGGTTGTACTTGCAGTTAACTCAATAAGATTAAAAGGTGCATCAGAGGGACTTAAATTCTATCTTGTTCCCGATTTTAAAAAGCTGTTTGAAAACGGCATAACATCGGTTTTATTTGCAGCTATGACACAGGCATTTTTCACTCTTAGTGTCGGCATTGGTGCAATGGAAATATTCGGTAGTTATTTAAAGAAAGAACGTACACTTGTTGGTGAATCTTTAAATGTAATATTACTTGATACAGGTGTTGCAATAGTTGCGGGACTTATAATAATACCTGCTTGTTTCGCCTATGGAATTCAGCCTGATTCAGGACCTAATCTTTTATTTATAACATTGCCTAACGTATTTCATCATATGGCACTTGGCAGATTATGGGGAAGTCTTTTCTTTATTTTTATGTCTTTTGCAGCACTTTCAACAGTTATAGCAGTTTTTGAAAATATTATAACAATGACAGTTGAACTTGGAAACTGGAGCAGAAAAAAATCCGCAATAATAAATCTTGCTGCAATTTTTGTTTTATCAATTCCTGCAATTTTAGGATTTAATGTGCTTTCATCTGTTCAGCCTCTTGGAAAGGGAACAACAATAATGGACCTTGAAGATTTTCTTGTTTCATCAAATCTTCTTCCGCTTGGTTCACTTGTTGTAGTGCTTTTCTGTGTGAGAAAAAACGGCTGGGGCTGGGATGATTTCAGAAATGAAGTAAATACAGGAAAGGGAAAACATTTACCAAATGCTTTAAGATTATATATTACATATGTTGTGCCTGCACTTATCTGCATTATTTACTTAAAAGGATATTACGATACTTTTTCAGGCAAAAGTCTGCCGATATTTATTTTCTGGATGATTTTTGCAGTTCTTCTTCTCGGACTTATTTTCTGGGCATCTTTTTCAAAGAAAAAAGCAGTAATTAAGAATTAGGAATGAGAAATTGTGGTGTCAGCTACCGCTGACGGATTTTAAACCCCCTCCACCGTCTTCGACGTTTCAAGGGAGGCTATAAATGGTCATTTCTCATTGAATTTGCAAGGCGATTTTTAAGGCTCCCATGAAAGGGGAGCTGGCAAGCCGTAAGGCTTGACTGAGGGGGGAAAATAGTCGCTACAGGCGACAAAATAATTCCCACTCTTCACTGAAAAATCAGCATAAAAAATTCCTTAAAGTTATAACAATAATAACAGTATCTTAATTGACAAAAAAATATTTGCGTGATATAATAGGTGTATTATATATTTTTATTGAAAAAAATCACAAAAATCAAATTTAAATGGAGGAGAAAATGGAATTTACTAACATTCAGGATTTTCAGAGTCACATTAAGCGAGTGCTTATTACCGAAGAAGAAATAAAAAAAGCGGTCGCAGAAACAGGAAAGTATATCGACGATTCATATGACGGAAAGCCTATACTTCTTGTAAGCATTTTAAAAGGATCATTCGTATTTCTTGCGGACGTTGCAAGAGCGGTAACAGTTCCTTGTGAAATAGGATTTATGGCGGCAAAAAGCTACTATGAAAGCACACAGTCATCAGGAATTGTTAAAATAACAATGGACTTGCAACAGGATATAAGCAAATACCACGTTATAATAATTGAAGATATAATCGACACAGGAAGAACTTTAAAAGATGTTGTTAAACTTTTAAAGTCAAGAAACCCTATTTCACTTGAGGTTATAACTCTTCTTGACAAGCCTGAAAGACGACTTGTTGACATCAAAGCGGATAAGGCACTTTTCACAATTCCTGACCATTTTGTTATCGGTTACGGACTTGATTATGGCGAGTACTACAGAAACCTTCCGTATGTTGCGGAATATGGCGAGTGAGGTGCTTTAGATGTTTGAAAAGATTTTTAAATTAAAACAGCATAACACAAATGTTAAAACAGAAGTTGCAGCAGGCGTTACAACCTTTATGACAATGGCATATATACTTGCTGTAAACCCTAACATTCTTTCATCAACAGGAATGGACAGCACGGCGGTTCTTCTTGCAACTTGTCTTGCTTCATTCTTGGGAACAGCCATAATGGCATTTTCAGCAAATCTTCCGTTTGCACTTTCAGCCGGAATGGGTCTTAACGCATATATGGCATATACCGTATGTGGAAACCTTGGCTATTCGTGGCAGGTTGCATTGCTTGCAGTATTTATCGAAGGTATAATTTTTATTATTCTTTCGCTTACAAATGTCCGAGAGGCAATTTTTAACAGTATACCGCTTTCGCTTAAACACGCTGTTTCAGTCGGAATAGGTTTGTTTATTGCTTTCATAGGACTTCAGAACGCAGGTCTTTCAGTTGCATCTTCAACACTTGTTTCACTTGTTGATTTCAGAGAAAACTTCCATACAGCAGGCATTTCGGCATTGCTTGCACTCATAGGACTTATTGCAATTTGCATACTTTATATAAAAAATATAAAGGGTTCAATACTTATAGGAATAATTGGAACCTGGCTTCTTGGAATAGTATGTCAGCTTGTTGGATTGTATGTACCTGACAATGAAACATATTTTTCACTTTTCCCTCAGTTTGCAATGACAGACTTCACAAAACTTGGTGAAACATTCGGACAGTGTTTTAATGTTGATTTCAGCAATGTCGGAATTTTCAATTTTATAGTTGTTATATTCTCATTCCTTTTTGTTGACTTATTCGACACACTCGGAACACTTATCGGTGTTAGTACAAAGGCAAATATGCTTGATAAAAACGGCAGACTTCCGGGAATAAAACCTGCACTTCTTTCAGATGCAATAGCAACATCAGCAGGTGCGGTTCTTGGTACATCAACAACAACAACATTTGTTGAATCATCAGCAGGTGTAGCATCAGGCGGCAGAACAGGTTTAACATCATTAACAACAGCCGTTTTATTCCTTATATCAATGTTTTTTGCACCGATATTTGTTGCAATTCCTTCATTTGCAACAGCTCCGGCACTTATGATGGTAGGCTTCCTTATGTTCAGCAATGTAACACAGCTTAAATTCGACAGCAAAAACTATACATCAGTAATACCTGCATATTTATGTATAATTGCAATGCCTCTTTTCTATAGTATTTCAGAAGGTATTTCAATAGGTGTTATATCATATGTTATAATCAATCTTATATGTGGAAAGAGAAAAGAAATCAAGCCTATAATGTATGTTTTGGCAGTACTGTTTATTTTAAAATATATTTTCCTTTAATAAAAACTTGAATTAATTTTAATCGTATTAAAAAGTCAAGCTGTGGCTTGGCTTTTTTTAGGGTAATGGTATCTAACAAGGAGAAATAAATGAATTTTTTAGAAGAAAGAATTTTAAAAGACGGAATTGTAAAAGAGGGAAATGTTTTAAAAGTAGACAGTTTTCTTAATCATCAGATGGACGTTGAACTTTTCAATCAGATGGGTGAAGAGTTCAAAAGAAGATTTAAAGGCAGAAATATAAATAAAATTCTTACAATTGAAGCATCAGGAATAGGTATTGCCTGTGTTGCTGCAATACATTTCGGAGTGCCTGTTGTTTTTGCCAAAAAATCAAAAAGTATAAACATTGACGGTGATATGTATATAGCAGATGTTGAGTCATTTACTCATAAATGCAAAAATCAGGTTATAGTTTCAAAAAAGTTTATAGGAGAAAATGACCATGTTCTTTTGATTGATGATTTTCTTGCAAACGGCTGTGCATTGCAGGGACTTATTTCAATTGTTAATCAGGCAGGAGGAACAGTTGAAGGAATAGGCATAGCTATTGAAAAAGGTTTTCAGTCAGGCGGACAGATAATCAGAAATCTTGGTTATCATCTTGAATCACTTGCAATAGTTGATTCAATGAATGCTGAAACGGGTGAAATTGAATTCAGAAAACAATAATTTACACCTTAATATAATTTTTCATTAATCAGTAAAGGAGATAAAAAGTGAAAAAATATCTGAAATTTTTAACGATTTTTGCAGTACTTGCAGTTATGCTTATGTCAATGTGCAGCTGCGGCAAAAAAATTGCAGAATCAAAAGTAAAGTCGGTTGATGATCTGCCTGGTGCTGTTATAGGTACACAGCTTGGCACAACAGGCGACATCTACGCAAGTGACTATGAAAAAGACGGTTCTGTTATTAAGCAGTATAACAAGGGTTCAGATGCTGTAATGGCATTGAAACAGGGAAAAATCGACTGCGTTATAATAGATAATGAACCTGCGAAGAAATTTGTTGCAATAAATAGTGATTTGAAAATTCTTCCTGAAGAATTTGTAAAAGAAGATTATGCAATATGCATAGCAAAGGAAAATACAGAACTTCTTGACAAAGTAAATAAAGCTTTGGCAGAATTAAAATCAGACGGAACACTTGATAAAATAATATCAAATTATATAGGCGATAATGCAGGAGAAACACCATATGTTTCACCTGAAGGCACAGACAGAAGCAACGGCACATTAACAATGGCAACAAACGCACAGTTTGAACCATATGAATACAGAAAAAGCGGCGAAATAGTCGGAATAGATGTTGATATGGCAACAGCACTTTGCGATAAACTCGGAATGAAACTTGAAATACAGGATATTGAATTTGATTCAATTATAACCGCTGTACAGTCAGGCAAGGCTGATATAGGCGTTGCAGGTATGACTGTAACGGAAGACAGACTTAAAAATGTAAACTTCTCAGACCCTTATACAACCGCCACACAGGTTATTATTGTAAGAAATGACAGCGGTTCTTCAGGCGGATTTATTTCAAAGGAAAAATTTGAAAACAACTTTATAAAAGATAACAGATGGAAATTTGTTGTTGATGGTTTATTAAACACATTGAAAATCAGTTTCTTTGCCGTTTTAATAGGTGTTGTATTTGGATTCTTACTTGCAATAATAAGATTTTCATGTGATATAACAGGCAAGGCAAAAATAATAAACTGGATATGCAAAGCATACATAACAATAATACGAGGAACTCCGACAATGATACAGCTTCTTATTATTTACTATGTAGTTTTTGCAAGTGTAAATATAAACGCTGTTTTTGTTGCAATAGTTGCATTCGGACTTAATTCATCGGCATATATAGCTGAAATAGTTCGTTCAGGACTTTATTCAATCGATAAAGGACAGCTTGAAGCAGGCAGAAGCCTTGGTTTTAACTATTCAAAAACAATGTGGTATTTCATTCTTCCGCAGGCTGTTAAAAATATTCTGCCGGCACTTGGCAACGAATTTATTGTTTTGCTTAAAGAAACATCAATTTCAGGATACATAGGAATACTTGACCTCACAAGAGGTGGTGACCTTATAAGAAGCCGAACATATGATGCGTTTATGCCTCTTATAGCAGTTGCACTTATTTATCTTGCACTTGTTATGTTCCTCAGTATGCTTGTTGGACGACTTGAAAGGAGATTGAAGAAAAATGACAAATGATGTTATAATTCACGTTGAAGATTTAAAAAAATCCTTCGGAAAGCTTGTTGTTTTGGACGGAATAAATCTTGATATAAGAAAAGGTGAGGTTGTTGTTATATTAGGACCGTCAGGCTGCGGAAAATCAACATTTTTACGTTGTCTTAATCTTCTTGAAACACCGACAAGCGGAAAAATTTTCCTTGATGAAACTGAAATAACAGCACCAAAAACAAACATAGATGTTCAAAGACAAAAAATGATGATGGTATTTCAGCATTTTAATTTATTTCCGCATCTTTCAATTTTGGATAATTTAACAATTGCACCGATAAAATTAAAGAAAATAAGCAGGGAAGATGCCGAAAAAAAGGCAATGGAACTTCTTAAAAGAGTCGGTCTTGAGGATAAAGCAAAAGACTATCCCGACCAGCTTTCAGGCGGTCAGAAGCAGAGAGTTGCGATATGCAGGGCACTTGCAATGGAACCTGAAATAATTCTTTTTGATGAACCTACTTCAGCCCTCGACCCTGAAATGGTAGGGGAAGTTCTTGATGTTATGAAAGAACTTGCTGAAACAGGTATAACAATGGTATGTGTTACTCACGAAATGGGATTTGCAAGAGAAGTTGCAAGCCGTGTTATTTTCTTTGACAAAGGCGTTGTCGCAGAAGACGATACACCTGAAAATGTTTTCAATTCTCCGAAACACCCAAGACTTAAAGAATTTCTTTCAAAAGTTATGTAATATGAAAATATATAAAAACAGCCTGATTTTTCTGATTTCAGGCTGTTTTTCGTTAAAAATAATTTTTACTTTCAAAATAGGCTTTTTGTAGTGAAAAAAGAATTGTATCTTTTTCTTTTTCGGATAAAGTTCCGTTTTTAAATAAAAAAGCAAGATTTTCCGCTATTTTTTTTGCTTTTTCTGAATCTGGCATTGAAACATTATCAACAACATCCGAAATATCTTCATTTTCTTCAGTAAGAAGATAATTTACATCAACATTGAATAAATCTGCAAGTTTGCTGTACATTTCTCTGTTTCTCGGGTATCTTCCTTCACATTCATATGTTATGTATGTTCTTCTTGTAACGCCTATTGCATCAGCGGCTTTTTGTTGTGAAATATCTTTTGACAGCCTTAATTTTTTGAGTTTGTCTCCAAATTTCATAATATTTTATCTCCTTTTTAATGTGAAAATTAACCACACACTTTATTATATCATATTTTATTTTTAAGGTCAAATCAATTAGGAATTAGGAATGAGGAGTGAGGAATTAAATAAAAAAAATTTTTTCAAAAAACACTTGACGAAATTGTTTTTTTATGTTATAATAGTTATACCTCTTTACGGGGTTTATTTTTATGCACTGATTTCTACAGCAGCGAAAATAAAATTCGCAGCATTCATATTTTATAAAATATCGTTTCTGATGATGTTTCTATGCTTTTTATGTCATCAATTTGCGATTTAATATGAAGTACAATGATGTGTATACTGCCCGCATGAGGGAGGCAAAGCAACCCGATTCGGTTCAAAAACGAATCAAATAAAATTCCAATTATGGAGGTGCCGATATGAGAGTTAAAATCACTTTAGCTTGTACAGAATGCAAACAGCGTAATTACGTTGCAAAGAAGAACAAGAAAAACGATCCAGACCGTATTGAATTAAACAAATACTGTAAGTTCTGTAAGAAGCATACTCTGCACAAGGAAAGCAAGTAAGCGGAGGTCATTATGGCAAAGAAAGAATTAGATTCTTTGGACGAAAAAAAGAGCAAAAAGACTTCATCTAAAAAGAGTGCCAAAAATGACAAAAAACCAGGCTTTTTCGCAAGAATAAAGAAATGGTTCCATGACTTACGCAGTGAGTTTAAAAAGGTTACATGGCCTGATAAGAAAACAGTTGTAAATCATACTTCTGTCGTTCTTGCAGTTGTCATTGTATTCAGCGTATTTTTAGGATTACTCGATGAAGGTTTGCTGAAACTGATGGAATTACTTATTTCACTTGGTAAGTAAGGCCGCAAAAAAAGAATTCAGTCGATCCTTTATAATTCATAAACGAATTACAAGGTTTCGATATTGCAGAAATTATTTTCAGGAGGGTATTGTGCAATATGGCTGAAATGGCAAAATGGTACATAATTCATACCTATTCAGGTTATGAAAACAAAGTTGCTCAGACAATAACAAAGGTAGTTGAAAACCGAAAGCTGCACGATCTTATCTGTGAAGTCAGTGTCCCTACCGAAAAAGTTACAGAAGTTGTTAACGGAAAAAAACGTGAGATAGAACGCAAAATCTATCCTGGTTACGTTCTCGTTAAAATGATCTGCAATGACGATTCATGGTATGTTGTAAAAAATACCAGAGGTGTTACAGGCTTTGTAGGACCGGGATCAGAACCTACTCCTCTCACAGATGAGGAAGTTGCTGCTCTTGGTATTGAAGGCGAAAAGAAAGTTGAAATCAACATTGCCGAAGGCGATACTGTTCAGGTTATCGGAACAGCTATGGACGGCTTTGTTGGAACTGTTAAATCGGTTAACATCGAAGACGAAACAGTTGATATTATAGTTTCAATGTTCGGACGTGAAACACCTGCAACTCTGAGTCTTACTCAGGTTGCGAAAATGGACTATTAAAATTTCAGATTTAACTTAACAGCAGCGTTTTTATTAATGTCTGCTTTGGGAGGTATTTACTTTATGGCACAGAAAGTAACAGGCTTTATAAAGCTCCAGATTCCTGCAGGAAAGGCTACACCAGCTCCACCGGTTGGTCCTGCACTTGGTCAGCATGGTGTTAACATCATGGCTTTCACAAAGGAATTCAACGAAAGAACAAAGAATGATATGGGTATGATCATCCCTGTTGTTATCACAGTTTATGCTGATCGTTCTTTCACATTCATCACAAAAACACCACCGGCAGCTGTTCTTATCAAGAAGGCTTGCGGTATTGAAAGCGGCAGCGGCGTTCCTAACAAGACAAAGGTTGCCACAATCACAAAAGAACAGGTTCAGAAAATTGCTGAACAGAAAATGCCTGACTTAAACGCTGCTTCAATTGAATCAGCTATGTCAATGATCGCAGGTACATGCCGTTCAATGGGCATCACAGTTGTTGACTAACTAAAAAATAAGTTTCGCAAACAGTGGGAGGAAAATTCCGCTAACTGACAATTTAATGCCAGTATTACCACGATTTTGGGAGGATAATTTAAATAATGAAACATGGTAAGAATTACAGCGACAGCTTAAAGACTGTCGAATTAACAAAGCTTTATGATTCAAATGAAGCACTTGATCTCGTTTGCAAGAACGCAAAGGCTAAGTTCGATGAAACTGTTGAAGTACACATTCGTCTTGGCGTTGACTCACGTCACGCTGATCAGCAGGTCAGAGGTGCAGTAGTTTTACCTAACGGTACAGGTAAAAATGTTCGTGTTGTTGTTTTCTGTAAAGAAGATAAGATCGAAGCTGCAAAGGCAGCAGGTGCTGAATATGCAGGCGGTCAGGATCTTGTTGACAAGATTACAAAAGAAAACTGGATGGACTTCGACGTTGTAGTTGCAACACCTGATATGATGGGTCTTGTTGGTCGTCTTGGTCGTGTACTTGGACCGAGAGGCTTAATGCCAAACCCTAAGGCTGGTACAGTTACACCTGACGTTGCAAAGGCTGTAAACGATGCTAAGGCTGGTAAAATTGAATATCGTCTTGACAAAACAAACATCATTCACTGTCCTATCGGTAAGGTTTCATTCGGTGCTGAAAAGCTCGGAACAAACTTTGATACACTTCTTGAAGCTGTTGCAAAGGCTAAGCCAGCAGCTGCAAAGGGTACTTACATCAAGTCATGCACAGTTGTTTCAACAATGGGCGTTGGTGTTAAGGTTTCAACAACAAAATATGGTGTTTAATCACTGATTTATAAAAAGTAAAAAAGAGAGATGTTTTTGCATCTCTCTTTTTTAGTAAATGGCTATCTTTCGCAGATAAACAACAAATACGAAAGGAAAATCAATGAAAAATTTTATTAAAAAAGCGGTGGCAGGAATTTTAACGGCGGCAATTGCAGCTATGAATTTTATTCCTGCGTTCACTGTTTCCGCTGAAGAATCACAAACCCTTAAAGTTCATAATCTTGTTTTGTTTGCACAGTTTCCGAATGAAGACGCAAACTATAATTTTATGAGCGATAAAACAGAAAAAATGCTTGAATTTTGTGAAGCAGAAAATACAACACGTTCTTTTAAAGGCTATATAAACGAAATTTCTTATGGACAAATGAACGTTGATTTTGTTTTTCCTCAGCTTGAAGATAACCTTATAACACCTTATACAATGAAAAAATCACAGTCTGAATATACCAATGTTGAATTGATGATTACAGAACTTGTTTCAAATGCAAAAATTCCTGAAAATGCTGAACTTGACGGAAATAATGACGGCGTTGCCGATAATATAATAGTTGTTTTTGACTCAGATTCAAAGTCGGCATCATCAATTTTCTGGCCAAGAGCAATTTCACTCCCTGGAATAGATTTAAACGGAACAATAAGCGGAATGGTAAATCTACATAACAGCTATTCACTTTTTGAAAGTTTTGTAAGCGGCGGTGCAGGTGTTTTATGTCACGAATTTCTGCATTCTATGGGATACCCTGACCTCTATCGAAACAGCAACAGAGATGGTGCTCCTGTCGGCTTATGGGATATTATGTCATCTGATTCAATTTATCTGCAATATCCTCTTGCCTATATGAGATACAGCGTTTCGGGCTGGCTTGATGCGGAAACAATTACAAAAAGCGGAACATATGAACTTCTTCCTGCATCTGAAAAAAGCGGAAAAAGATTATATTTAATTAAAACTCCAATGTCGGATACAGAATTTTTTGCTGTTGAATTCAGACAAAAAGGCAAAGCCTATTCAAATGATATGGACGAAAAAATATACGGTTCAGGACTTGTTGTATATCGTGTAAATACTGAAATACGTGGAAATTACAAGGAAAATGGCGACCAGATATATGTTTTCAGACCTGAAGAAACAGGACTTGATGCAGGCTTTGGTGATTTGCATAAATCAAATTACGGCGGGGAAAATGCACCTGACAGCATCGGTTCGCTCGATTTGACAGATACTTTTGCAGATAATGCACTTGTATATTCTAACGGAACAAACAGCGGCATCAAATTATCCGATATCACAATAAATGATGATAAACTTTCTTTTAAAGTTGATTTTGCTGATTTAACTGATTTTGATACATGGAAGTCAATGCCTGTCCCTGATGATTCTGTTTCTGCTGATTCTTTGGATATTGAAGCATCGAACAATACTCCTTATCTTTTAACAGATACAAAAAATGGAACAGCAGTTTTCAGTTATGAAAATGATGAATGGAAAGCGTACACAACGGAACTTCCTGAAAAAGCTTACAATGCAAAACTTATTATGAATGGAAATACTCCATATGTACTTTACAATGATTCTCAATTTTTCTTCACAATAAGATATTATAAAGACGGCAACTGGAAATTTCTTTTAAAGGGAAGTGAAATAAATCAGTATCAGGACTTTTGTATTTACGACAATAAAATATATCTTGCATATACAACGGGTTCATTTCCATATCAGCTTCATTTACTTTCATACGACCTTCTCACAGGTGATTCAGAGAACTATGTAAACGGTTCAGGTGATGTGTGTAATATTTCAATAGCAGCCAACAAAAACGGCGTAGCGGTGTCATACAGAGGCACAGAAGATACTTCTCCATTTGTTGATATATGGAAAAGCAGAACCGAAAAAGAAACAATAAAATTATCCGACGAAAACAGTGGAATTACAAAAATAGTTTCAGATGAAAATAAATTTTATGTAACTTCAACCGAAAAATCGGCAGGACTCTATACAATAGAAAACAGCAAATCTGAAAAGACTGATTTTTCAGGAATAAATGGAAATATATTTTTTGCTGAACCTTTTATGTGTGAAAATGATTTATATGTTACACTTAACACTCAGAATCCTGATGACCTTTCAGTTTATAAAGTTGTAAATAATAAACTTGAAAAAGTAAGAAACAGCATTTTAAGTGAAACAGTAAATAATTCTGTTTCATGTGCAGGACAAAATGCAATATACACAGCTTATATATCTCTTTCAGGGAATATTGCAATTAAAAAAATCGATTTGAAAAATTCATCTGAAAATATAATTGGAGATGTAAATAAAGACAGCATTTTTAATATTGCAGATATTGTAACTCTTCAAAAATATATTTTAAATCAGGAAATTTCGATTTTTGACTATAAATCGGCAGATATAAATAATGATAACAAAATAAATGTTATTGACCTTGCTTTACTAAAAGAGAAAATTTCAGAATAAAAACAAACGGCACTATGAAAAATCATAGTGCCGTATTTTATATCACATAACATTTTCAAACTGACTCTTATACAAATGCGTATAGAAACCGTCTAATTTAAGGAGTTCTTCGTGAGTTCCTTGCTCGACAATTTCGCCCTTATTCATAACAAGAATCTTATCTGAATTTACAATTGTAGATAAACGATGTGCAATTATAAAACTTGTTTTGCCTGCCATAAGTTTAGAAAAAGCAAGCTGTATTTTTTGTTCTGTGCGAAGGTCTATGCTGCTTGTAGCTTCATCAAGAATGAGGAACGTCGGGTCAACAAGCATAATTCTCGCAATACATAAAAGCTGTCTCTGACCCTGTGAGAGGTTGCTGCCGTTGCCCTGAATAACTGTGTCGTAGCCGTTTGGCAAACGTCTTATAAAACTATCGGCAAACGCAGACTTTGCAGCCTCGATTATTTCTTCTCTTGTAGCGTCTGGACGGCTGTATGCGATGTTTTCCGCTATTGTACCGGTAAAGAGCCAGGATTCTTGTAAAACCATTCCAAAGCACTTTCTGAGGCTGTCACGCTGTACCTTATTTATATTCTTACCTGAAACGATTATTTCTCCCTCGTTTACATCATAAAACCTAAGTATAAGGTTTATTATAGTCGTTTTACCGCAACCTGTAGGGCCTACTATCGCAATTTTCTGATTCTGACCTACTTTTAAGTTAAAAGCAGTTATAAGTTTCTGAGTAGGAAGATATGAGAATGATACATTCTCAGCCTGCATTTCACCAATAGGATTTTCAATTGTTTCAAGTTTTGAATCGTCCGATTCTTCTTCTTCATCAAGTAAAGAGAAAATTCTTTCAGCTGATGCAACTGCATTCTGGAGTTCAGATAAAACGCCTGAAATTTCATTGAAAGGCTTTGTATACTGGTTTGCATAAGTAAGGAAACTTGTTATCTGACCAATTGACAAAAATCCAAGAAATGGTATTCCGCCAAGAGAAGCAAGTGAACCAAGCACTCCTACAGCGGCATATATAATACTGTTTACAAAACGTGTTGAAGGGTTTGTTAACGAAGAACAGAAAGTTGCCTTACTGCCGACTTTATTCATTTTTTTATTATATTCTTCAAAACGTCTTATACTTTCTTTTTCGTAGTTAAAACCTTTGATAATTTCCTGATTTCCTATCATTTCTTCTGCAACAGAATTCATCTGACCACGAAGTTTTGACTGTTCAACGAATGAATCTCTCGACATTTTTGTAATTTTTGAAGAAACGAAGAAAGAAAGCGGTGTTAAAATGACGACAACAATTGCAATTTTATAATTTATTGTTATCATAAAAATAAGTGTTCCGATTATAGTTAAAGCACCCGAAATAAACTGGTTGAATCCCTGAAGAAGTCCGTCCGAAACTATTTCAACATCGTTTATTGTTGTCTGTATCATTTCACCTTTAGGAGTGTTGTCTATATATTTGATTGGAAGTTTTTGAATATGATTAAAAACGTCACACCTAAGACTTTTAATTGAATTTACAGAGAATTTATTTATGCATATAGATGCACCCCATTGAAAAATAAAGGACACAACTATAATAGCAAGCATAAAGATAACTATTTCTGCAAGTTTTGAAAAATCAACATCATTTTTTCCTACGGCACAGTCAACCGCTTTACCTATAAGTATAGGTATAAAAAGCGTTCCGACTACCTGAAAAACGGAAAACAAAATTGACAAAACAAAATACAAACGATAAGGTTTAAGATAATAAAACAGACGCTTCAATATTTTTTTCATTTCTATTTCCCCTTTCAGTTATTTTCTATCTGAGAATTATAAATTTCTCTGTATGTTTTAGATGTTTCAAGAAGTGTATCATGTGTGCCTGTTGCAGTACAGCAGCCGTTTTCCATAACAAGAATAAGGTCTGCATTTTTAAGTGAAGTGGCACGCTGTGAAACTATAATAACAGTGCTTCCTTTGCAGTCATTTGCAATAGCTTTTCTAAGTTCAAAGTCCGTTGCATAGTCAAGTGCACTCATACTGTCATCAAAAATTATAATGTCAGGACTTCCCACAACTGCTCTGGCAATCGCAAGACGCTGTTTCTGTCCGCCCGAGAAGTTACTGCCCCCTTGTGAAACAGGTGCTTCAAGCCCCTTTGGGTTTCTCATAACAAAGTCATAACTTTGAGAAGTTTTAAGTGCCTGAATCATTTCTTCTTCTGTTGCATCTTTTTTTCTGTATCTTAAATTCTCTTTTATCGTTCCATTGAAAAGAATACTTTTTTGCGGAACAATACCGATGTTATTTCTTAAACTTTCAGATGAATAATCCTGAATGTTTCTGCCATTTACGAGTATTTCACCCTCTGATGTGTCATAATAATGAGAGATAAGATTCAAAATAGTTGATTTACCTGAACCTGTACCGCCTATAATTCCGACTGTCTGACCTCTCTGTATTTTAAATGAAATATCTGAGATACTATGTTCAGACGACCCAGGATAGCTGAAAGAAACATCTTTAAATTCTATTATAGGCACATTTTCAGATGAATTATTAAATTTGGCATTGCCTTCTTTGAGAGTTGTTTCACATTCAAAAACTTCCTGTATTCTCTTTGCAGATGCAATTGCTTTTGTAAAAGTAATAATAAGATTTGCAAGTACAACAAGTGCAAGAGAAATCTGTGTCATATAGTTTATGAAAGCAGTAAGTTCACCCTGTGATAAATTGCCTGCATTTATTTTAAATCCGCCAAGGACAATAACAACAGCAATTCCTATATTCATAATCAAAGTTGAAACAGGTGATAAAAGAGAAGATATTTTCTGAACTTCAACAACGCTGTCACCATAATTATTAGCTCTTTCATTGAAATCTTTTGTTTCTTCTTTTTGTCTTGTAAAAGCTCTTATAACTCTTGTACCTTCAAGGTTTTCGTGTACTTTTCTTGAAAGTTCGTCAAGTTTTTTCTGGTTTCTTCTGTATCTTGGAACTGTATAATTCATTATAAGATACAAAACAAGGACGATTATCGGAACAAGCACAACAAAGATAAGTGCCATTTTGAAATTAAGCATAAACGACATTACCATAGCACCTATAATAAGGAAAGGAGCACGCACAGCAAGTCTTATAAACATATTAACACCTGTCTGGACAAGTGTTGTATCGTTTGTTATACGTGTTGTTAAAGCTGATGTTCCGAATTTATCGAGTTCTGCATGAGAAAAACTGTTTATTTTCTTATATAAAGCACTTCTTAGTTCAGTTCCGAAACCATAAGCACACTTTGCCGCAAAATATTGGCATATATAGGCACTTAAAAGCCCGAAAACAGCAAGCATAACAAGAACTATTCCGCTTTTGAAAATATAACCCTTGTCGGACTGCCCGATACCTATATCGATTATTTTAGCCATAACGACAGGAACTATAAGTTCAAAAATGGCTTCAAGCAGTTTAAAAATAGGACCGAGTACAAGCTCTTTTTTGTAATTTTTCAGATACTTAAATACAGATTTCATTTTAAAAAAATCATTCCCTTTTCTTATTTGATATATTCTTTAAAAAACGCCCGAAAAAAGCGTTTCATACATAGATAATTATATAAAAAAATATTTTTTTTTGCAAGTATGAATAAAGAAAATTTTTGTGTACAAACTAATAACGGAGGTGTTCATATGGACAATAAAAATGTAAAAAGCAAAAACAGGAAAGGATTTTACACCGCACTTGGAATAAGTTTTGCAATGGTACTTGCTGCGTGTATATATTCCTTCTATCAAACAGACGAAGAAGAAGATTTAAGTTCAATGGAGGCAACAAATGTTTCTGTTGAAGAAGCAACATTTGAAGAAGCCGTTCCCGAAATAATTGCAACTGAAACAATTTGTGAATCAACGGAAACAGAAGAATTTCAGCAAGCTGCCGCAATAAAAAACGACTCTGAAACTGAAATATCCGAAGATGAAGAAGAAACTGAAAGCATCGAAGAATCAGCACATATAATATCTCTCCCGCTTGGAGAAGAAAGAGAAGTTTTGCAGTCGTTCAGCAATGGCGAACTTATTAAAGACGAATCTGAAGGGTGCTGGAAAACCCACAATGGAACAGATTTTTCAGCAACAAAAGGCGATAAAGTTTTTGCCGCTGATTCGGGAGTTGTAAAGTCAATTGGTGAAGAGGGTTTGTGGGGGATAACAATAACAATCGACCACGAAAACGGCTATGTAACAAAATATATGGGTCTTGGAAATGATATAAATGTAAACGAAGGGGACAGAGTTGAAAGCAATCAGCAAATAGGCTGTGTTGGTGATAATCCCGAATCGGAAAATCAGATTAAACCGCATTTTCATTTTGAAGTTTTAAATAATGAAAAATATATAAATCCCGAAGAATATCTTGCAGGATAAAACAAAAAGTTTTGCCGAATAAAAGGCAAAACTTTTTTTACATCAAAATATAAATATTGAAACAAAAACAGAGATGATAATTCCAAGGAGTGAACCTGCCGCCACATCACTTGGATAATGAACACCCACATAAAGCCTTGAAAAAGCTGTAAAAATCGCCAAAATAACCGACACAATGCCAAACAAAATATTTATCTGAGGTGACAAGAGAAAAGTAACCGCCGCCGCAAATGAAGCACTTGAATGTCCCGACGGAAAAGAAGAATCCGTTTTTTGACTTATAATTCTTGAAATCATTTCGTGTCTGTCGTATGGCCTTATTCTTTTAAAAATATTTTTCAAAACAGCGTTGCATACAATAAGCGAAGCCGTCAGCGAAATAATTGCCGCAAAACCAGTTCGTGAATATTTTTTTGAAAAAATCATTATCAAAGCTGCCAGAATCCATATTGTTCCAAAATCGCAACTATGCGTTATAACACGAAAAAATATATTTAAAGTTTTTGTTCTGTGGTTCTGAATCCAGATTAAAAAATTATATTCTTTTTCACATATTTTTTTATACATAAAGTAACCTTAATCCCTTTTTATTTTATTATACCACGCTTTTAAAATAAAATCAATAAAATCTGAGTAAAATTTTTGTTTAATTAGGAATGAGGAGTGAGGAAGCGGCGTGTCGCCGCAGCCAAGTCACCCCACGTTACTAAAAATGTTAGGGTAATTTTGAAGTTAAAGCCCCTGCCAGGGGCGATTTTGTTTTATGTATTTCTACCTCTCAGTCAGCTAAAGCTGACAGCTCTCCTTAAAAGGCGAGCCATAACAACAACTTTGCAAATCTAATTAAAAGCCTCTCCTTTCAAGGAGAGGTGGCACAGCGTAGCTGTGACGGAGAGATTTATAAATCCGTCAGCGAAGCTGACACCTTAATTCCTCACTCCTCATTAAAATGTCATCAAAAAAGCACACCCTAAAGTGTGCTTTATTAAAATATATTGCTAAGGATAATTACTTATCTTTTTTCTTTTCAAGACCTTTTTTTATGTCTGCATCTGTGAGAACTTTGTTTCTGCTTGTTGTAAGGAGAGGCTTTTTGCCTTCTGTTACACATTCAGCTGTAACAGTAACCTTTTTGATGTTTCCGAGTGACGGAGCAGAGAACATTGCATCTCTTAAAATATCTTCCATAATTGCACGAAGTCCTCTTGCACCTGTTTTCTGTTCGATTGCCTTTTGTGCAATAAGTCTGAGAGCTTCCTCTTCAATCTCAAGCTCGATATCATCGTAATGGAATAACTTTGTATATTGCTTGATAAGAGCGTTCTTAGGGACTGTCAGAATGGCTGTGAGGGCTTTTTCATCAAGTTCATCAAGTGATGTAATGATTGGAAGTCTGCCCACGAGTTCAGGAACAATACCAAACTTTACAATATCCTGAGGAATTACCTGACTGAAAATATTTTTTTGTTCTTCTGTTTTTGAAATAAGTTTTGCACCGAAACCAACTCCGCCAGGAGTCATTCTCTTCTGGATAATTTTTTCAAGTCCGTCAAATGCACCACCGCATATGAAAAGAATGTTCTTTGTGTTTATCTGCAAACATTCCTGATTCGGGTGCTTTCTTCCGCCCTGCGGAGGAACGTTTGAAACTGTGCCTTCAACAATTTTAAGAAGTGCCTGCTGAACGCCTTCACCGCTTACATCTCGTGTTATTGAAGTATTTTCGGATTTTCTTGAAATTTTATCAATTTCATCAATATATATAATGCCTCTTTCGGCTGCTTCAATATCAAAATCAGCTGCCTGAATAAGTCTTAAAAGAACATTTTCAACGTCATCACCAACATAACCAGCTTCTGTTATTGTTGTTGCATCTGCAATTGCAAACGGAACGTCAAGTATTCTGGCAAGTGACTGTGCAAGATACGTTTTACCGCTTCCTGTCGGACCGATTAAAAGTACATTACTCTTTTGGAGTTCAACTTCATCATCGCTGTCTTGTGAAAGTATTCTTTTATAATGATTGTAAACTGAAACGGCAAGAGAAATTTTTGCTTCGTCCTGTCCGATAACATATTCATCAAGAACTTTCTTTATTTCAGCAGGTGGAAGGAGATTTATTCCCAAATCAGAGGACTTTGAACCCTTTGAACCTGACTTTGAAGATTTTGGTTTTGCACCGGCTTTACCCGCAGGACCATATAGCATTTCATAGCAGTAACATATACATTCATCACAAATGTTAACGTCACCGGCTGAAAACATACTTCCTACATGGTTTTCACCTTTGCCGCAGAAACTACAGGTTTTGAAATATCCATCTTTCATTCAGACTACCTCTTTACAATAACTTTATCTATAAGACCATATTCCTTTGCTTCTTCTGCGTACATATAGTTATCTCTTTCAGTATCTCTTGCGATTTCTTCAAGTGACTTACCTGTGTTTGCTGCAAGTATTTCGTTCATCTTGTTTCTTGTTCTTACAAGGTGATCAGATGCAATTTTAATATCTGTACACTGTCCCTGAAGTCCGCCTGAAATAAGAGGCTGATGTATCATAATTTCACTGTTTGGAAGGGCAATTCTCTTTCCCTTTGCACCTGATGACAAAAGGAATGCACCCATTGATGCTGCCATACCTATGCAGATTGTTGAAACATCACAAGAAATATACTGCATTGTGTCGTAAATAGCCATACCGGCTGTTATTGAACCGCCAGGGCTGTTGATATAAAGAGAAATATCCTTTTCTTTATCCTGACTTTCAAGATACAAAAGCTGTGCCACAACAAGACTTGCAGTTGCATCAGTTACCTGATCGCAAAGCATTATAATTCTGTCGTTTAAAAGTCTTGAAAAAATGTCATATGAACGTTCGCCTCGGCTTGTCTGTTCTACAACGTATGGAACTAAAGTACTCATAGTTATTCTTCCTTTCTTTATACAGGTTTCTTCATAAACCCCTATTTTATGTTTTTTATTTTAATAACACATTCGGGCGAATGCATTTTAGGTACTGCAATTCGCCCTGAATCTGTTTTTTATTTTTAATTTTTTAAAAATTAGTCTTCGCTTTTTTCAGCAACTGTGTTGTCAACAACAGCGTTTTCCTTAACAAGGTCAAGTGCCTTTGTAACAAGGAGATCCATCTTGTAGTCATCCATTGGGATAAGACCCTTTACCTGATCAAGTTCCATCTTGTAAGCATTTGCGATTTCTGAAAGACCGTCGTCGATTTCAGCTTCTGTAACATCAAGATTTTCTGCCTTAACGATTGCTTCAAGTGCAAGACGAAGCTTAACTTCATTTGTTGCTCTGTCAAGATATGTTTCACGGATTGAATCCATTGTCATACCTGTGAACTGGAGATACTGTTCAAGTGTAAGACCCTGCTGCTTTAAGCTGCTTTCAAATGAAGAAATAAGGCTGTCAACTCTCTTTTCATACATAACGTGTGGTACAGGAACGTCAACCTTTGCAATAAGTGCGTCCATAACTGCATTTGAGAATGCTGTTTCAGCGTTGTTTGTTGCTTCTTCTTCAAGCTTCTTTCTTGTATCAGCTTTGAGTTCGTCAAGTGTTTCAAATTCTGTTGCGTCCTTAACAAATTCATCATCAAGTTCAGGAAGTTCTTCAACTGAAATTGAGTTGAGTTTGCACTTAAATACTGCCGGCTTGCCTGAAAGTGTATCTACGCCGTAATCTTCAGGGAATGTAACGTTAACGTCAAATTCATCTCCTGCATTCTTGCCAACGATCTGATCTTCAAAACCAGGGATAAACTGACCGCTGCCGAGTTTAAGAGTATATCCGTCAGCCTTGCCGCCTTCAAATGCAACGTCATCAACGAAACCTTCAAAGTCGATGTTTACTTCATCGCCGTTCTGAGCTGCTCTGTCATCTACTGAAACGATTCTTGCATTTCTCTGACGGAGTGTGTCGATTCTTGCATCAACGTCAGCATCTGTGATTTCCTTAACTTCCTTTGGAGCGTGAATGCCCTTGTAGTCCTTGATTTCAACTTCAGGCTTAACAACGCATGCAGCTGTAAGTTCAACGCCGTCGTTGATGTCGATTGACTTAACTTCAACCTTTGGCATATCAACGAGTTCAAGGTTAAGTTCCTTAACTGCGTTATCAATTTCAGCACCGAGAAGGTTATTTAAAGCATCTTCATAGAATACGTTTTCGCCGTAAACTCTTTCGATCATTTTTCTTGTTGCCTTACCCTTACGGAAGCCTTTTACTGTGATCTTGCCTTTTTCTCTCTTGTAAACGGCTTCAACTGCGTCATTGAATGTTTTTCCGTCTATAGAAAGTTCAAGTTCCCACATATTTGCATCTGTCTTATTTGATGATTTTAAACTCATTATTTTTATCCTCCGTTATTGCGGAACGTCCTGTTTATATGTATGACACTCCGATTTATTAAATATATCAGCTTTGCAAGCTGTAATTCACCCTGACAAAAAAAGTCAGCTTTTTAATTATACCACATACTTTTTATTTTTTCTATATTATTTAAAAAATTGAACTACACTTCTACATTTTGCACAGTTTACAAAATTCTATACGGAAAAAATTGTAAATAATCACTTGATACCATTCTGTATAAAGTGCCGTCATATTCACCCTGAAAGGCATTTTGATGACCGCTTCTGCCGTGAATATGCCCGTAGTAGCATCTTTCAATATTATATTTTTTTAAAACAGAAAGAATATTTTCGTTGCAGTTATTTGCATATATAGGCGGATAATGAAGAAATACAATAGGCTTTCTTCCTGCATCAAGTGCAGATTTTATCGAGAGTTCAAGCCTGCCTGCCTCTCTTGCCTGTATTTTATCATCGTGTTTTTCTCCTGCCATATATACCCAGCCTCTTGTGCCGCATATTGCATATTCTTCTCCATAGTCATAATGATTATTAAAAAGAATATGTATTGAATCAAAGCCGTTTTCAGCAATAAATCGTTCCATTTTTGCTTTTGTTGTCCACCAGTAATCGTGGTTGCCTTTTAAAATTATTTTCTGACCTTTAAGTTCAGAAATATATTTAAAATCTTCGTAAACTTCATTCAGTTTCAATGCCCACGAAATATCCCCTGGAACAACAACAACGTCTTCATCTTTAACAACGCTGTTCCAATTGACTTTGATTTTATTCATATAATCGTCCCAGCCTCCGAATATATCCATTGGTTTATCCGGAACGCTGAGAGCGAGATGCAGATCGCCTATTGTGTATAATGCCATCTGTAGATTTTTTTATTAAAGACCAAGACTTTCAGCAACGAAATCTTCCATTTCGTCCTTGCTGATAACCTTTGTAAATCTTCTTTCCTTGTTTTTAAGTTCAGCGAGTGACTTTGGAACAGGAATATTTGAAAGCTGATGAACTCTTTCAACCATATCATATTCATCCATTCCTGTGCTTTCAGGGTCGATAGCTGCAAGAACGCTTGAACTGAATTTATATGGGCTTGCTGTTGATGCAATAAGAGTTTTTGTTGTGTCGCCTGTTTCAGCTTTATAATCTTCGTAAACCTTTACTGCAACAGCTGTATGTGTATCGCAAGTATATGAATACTTGTCGAAAATTTCTTTTATTGTGTTCTTTGTGCCGTTGTCATCGCAATAGCCTGCCCAGAACTCTTCTGAAAGAACCTTTTTAACATCATCATCAACTTCATATTTGCCGTCTGATGCGAGTTTTCCGAACCAATCCTTTATCTTTTCATCATTTTCATTTGTAAGAAGATAAAGAAGTCTTTCAAGGTTGCTTGAAATAAGAATATCCATTGAAGGAGATGTTGTTGCATAGAACTTTCTGTTTCTGTCGTAAATACCTGTTCTGATGAAATCAGTTAAAACATTGTTGATGTTTGATGCACAGATAAGCTTCTTTATCGGAACACCCATATGCTTTGCATAGTATGCAGCAAGGATATTACCAAAGTTACCTGTTGGAACAACAACGTTTATTTCATCACCATAGTTTATTTCGCCGTTTTTAGCAAGTGTAACATATGATGAAACATAATAAACAACCTGCGGAACAAGTCTGCCCCAGTTGATTGAGTTTGCACTTGAGAATGCCATACCTGCTTTGTCGAGTCTTTCTTTCATTGCAGGGTCTGTGAAAATCTTTTTAACATTGCTCTGGCAGTCGTCAAAATTACCCTTTATTGCACAAACGCCAACGTTTGAACCTTCCTGAGTTGTCATCTGACGCTTCTGCATTGAACTTACACCTTCATCAGGATAGAATACCATTATCTGTGTGCCTTCAACGTCCTTGAAACCTTCAAGTGCAGCTTTACCTGTATCGCCTGATGTTGCAACAAGGATAACAACTTTTTTGTTGAGGTTGAGTTTCTTTACTGATGTTGTAAGGAAATATGGAAGAATCTGGAGTGCCATATCCTTGAATGCACAAGTTGGGCCATGCCATAATTCAAGCATATATGTGCCGTCAAAAAGTTCTGCAATTTCAGCAATGTTTTCAGTGTCGAAATTCTTTACTGAATATGCATTGTCTGTACAATAATGAATCTCTGCATCTGTGAAGTCAGTGAGATATTTTGCAAATACATATGCAGCCCTTTCTGAATAAGATTTGTCTGCAAGAGATTTAAGTTCGTCCATTGAAATAGACGGAATTGTTTCAGGGACAAAAAGTCCGCCATCAACTGAAATACCCTGAGAGATAGCTGTGCTGCTTTCTACTCTGAGGTCACTGTTTCTTGTACTTTTATAAAACATACAAAACCTTCCTTTTAAAATATATTATTGAAATCCGACACATCATATGCATTTTCTATGTAGTCAAAATTCCATATTTTACCATTATTATGAATAACCACAGCAACGTCATATCTCGGCTGAAGTTCAATTCCGTTTTTCCAGATATAATCTTCTGCTGTTTTTATTATTCTCTTTATTTTTTTGTTGTCAACTGCGTCATAGCCGCTTGACAGACTGTTTATTTTTCTTGTTTTAACTTCCACAAAAGCGATAATATCATCTTTTGATGCGATTATATCAATTTCTCCGCCTTTTATTGTGTAGTTTCTCGCAAGTATATTAAAACCTTTTTCAAGGAGTTTTTCGCAAATAAAATCTTCCCCGATATTTCCTGTTTTTTTTGAAGAAATTCCCATATCAACCTAAAATTTTTTTCAGAAACGACATTCTGTGAACAGGGCAGGGACCATATTTCAAAAGTGCCTCTCTGTGCTGTTTTGTGCCGTATCCTTTGTGTTTTTCAAAGCCGTATTCGGGATATTTAAGGGCAATTTCCTTCATATATCTGTCCCTTGCAACTTTTGCAAGGATTGATGCAGCACCTATACTTGCGGAAAGTGCATCGCCTTTTACAAGGCAGTCGGCTTTTATTTCAAGTCCGTCAGGGATTTTATTTCCGTCAACAAGAACAAATTCAGGCTTTACATCAAGCCCTGAAACGGCACGTTTCATTGCAAGCATTGCCGCATTTAAAATGTTTATCTCTTCAATTTCTTCAACCGAAGCGGTTGCAATGCACCAGGAAACAGCCTTTTCTTTTATTATATCAAATAGTTTTTCTCTTTTCTTTTCAGAAAGTTTTTTACTGTCGTTTATTTCTTCAATAACGTCATCAGGATTTAAAATAACGGCTGCTGCATAAACATCGCCTGCGAGAGGTCCTCTGCCTGCTTCATCTGTTCCGCAAAAAATACCGTATTCATTTCTGACAGCTTCATCAAAGTCATATCTGATTACTTCTTCCATATCAAACTTCCTGTGGAGATTCTATTGAGATTTTGCCAAGTTTGCCGCTTCTGAATTCATCAAGCACCATAATAGCGGCTCTTTCGGTGTCGGCAACACCGCCTGACATAAGCATTCCTCTTTTTGCAGCAACTTTTTCGAGAAGTGCAAGAGGTTCTGCATCTGCATCAGGTTCAAATTTGAATCTTTCAAAAGCATTCGGATAATTTGCCGCAAGATATTTTAAAAGTATCATTGCAAGGCTTTCAATATCCATTATATCATCTTTTATAGCACCTGTAAAGGCAAGATGCTGTGCGACTGTCTGGTCTTCAAATTTAGGCCACAACACACCAGGGAGGTCAAGGAGTTCAACACCTTTGTCAAGGCGAACCCATTGTTTTGTACGTGTAACACCCGGTCTGTCGGCAACCTGAGCTTTTTTGCCGCCTGCAATTCTGTTTATAAATGATGATTTGCCAACGTTCGGAATGCCTGCAACCATAATTCTGACAGCATTTCCGACCATTCCTTTTCTGTTCCATCTTTCAATCTGTTCTGCAAGAACTTCATTTCTTATTGTTGGAACAAATTTATTAAGACCTTTTCCTGAACGGCAGTCAACAGCAAGTGCAGGAATGCCTTTTTTTCTGAAATATTCTATCCATTTTGAAGTTATTTCAGGAGAGGCAAGGTCACTTTTGTTAAGAAGAAACATTCTTGGCTTGCCTGATGTCATTTTATCCATTTCAGGATTACGGCTGCTTTCAGGTATTCTTGCATCAAGAATTTCAACAACCGCATCAACAGAAGAAAGATTTGCTTGTATCATTCTTCTTGTTTTTGTCATATGTCCCGGAAACCACTGAATATCTCTCATAAGATTTTCTTCCATATTATGCCTGTTTCCTCCGTTCTGATTTATACTATTATTTTAAGCTGCCTATTGAATTAAAAGGTGCTATTCTGAAAACAACTTTTCCCAAAATATCGTCTTTGCTGACAAGTCCCACTTCAGGACTGCGGCTGTCGAGGGAATTATTTCTGTTGTCACCCATAACAAAAACATATCCTTCCGGAACAGTAAGAGGATAGCTGAAAGCCTCTCTGTTAAGTGTTGTAGGCTCTTTTGTAAAGTCTGATTCAGCTTCAACACCGTCAACATAAACAATACCTGATTCAAAGTCAATGTCGATTGTCTGTCCTTCGGTTGCCATTACTCTTTTAACAATATTTTCATCAAGATAGCTGTCAACAGTAACAACATTACCTGAAGTATCAAGCAAATTCGCTTCGTGACAGTCTATAATAACAATGTCATAATCCTTAACATTAAAATATGCTTTTTCCATAATAACTCTGTCTTTGTCATGCAGAGTATTCATCATTGACGGACCGTCAATTGACACAACAGAAAACAGGAAAGTAAAGATAAGCATAAGTGCAGTCATAACAAAAAAAGCTATTTCAATTGAATCTATCTGAAATCTTTTTGATTCTTTTTCATTCTGCTTTTTTTCCTCATCTGCATTCTGAATTATTTCTTCAACATTTTCAGCCATCATTTACCGCTCCCTTCGCTGCTGCCGTCATCATTTTTTATTATTTTAAATTCTGAAAACGGGTAATATTTTGCAACCACCCTGCCTGAAACATTATCTTCAGGGATAAGTCCGACAAGCGTTGAACGGCTGTCTGTCGAGTGTTCTCTGTTATCACCCATAACAAATACATATCCGTCAGGAACCGTTATAGGGAAGCTGAAACCGCCCTCATCAACAACAGTTGAACCGTTTACATATTTTTCATCAAGTACTTCGCCGTCCCTCGTGACAGTACCTGTATTGAAATCAATATCAAGGGTTTGTCCGCCGACTGCGATAACTCTTTTAATAATGCATTTTTCAAGTCCGGGTGCGGAGTAAACGTCATCATTTTCATCAAGTAGATAAGCTTTATCCTGATTAATTATAACAACATCGCCGCATTTCGGCTTATAAAACATTGATGTCATAAAAACTCTGTCAGCATCATTAAAAGTATTGTTCATCGACCTGCCGTCTATTATAACGGGTCTGAATAAAAAGCTGAAAATAACTATAACAGAAAAGCAAGAAATCAAAGTTGTTTCAAGAAGGTCACCAAAATCTTTAAGTGTATTCTTTTCTTTTTTTTCAGATACTTCTACAGGAGGAGATGATTTTATTTCTTTTTCGTTTGTCTGGTTCATATTATATTACCTCGCTGTATTTTATAAAGCAAAAAAGGGCTGTAAGTCCACTGACATACTGCCCATACATTGCAACTTTGTGCGTTCTGCTTAAAACAGCAGCAGACAGCTGCTTTGACACATATTCAGATTTATTGCAAAGCCGAAGAACACTCAAAAAAGAGAATCCCGACTTTACAATTAAAATCAATTCTGAATAAAGACTTAAATTAGTTATCCTTACGAATAACTTCCTTAACCTTAGCAGCTTTACCAACTCTGCCACGTAAATAATAGAGCTTAGCTCTTCTTACCTTACCGTGTCTTATAACTTCAACCTTTTCTACAACAGGTGAGTGGAGTGGGAATACACGTTCAACACCACAGCCATATGAAATTCTTCTTACTGTAAATGTTTCGTTGATGCCGCCGTGCTTCTTTGCGATTACTGTACCTTCAAATACCTGTATACGGCTCTTGTCGCCTTCCTTAATAAGTACGTGAACTTTTACTGTGTCACCAACTTCAACGACAGGTACATCTTTCTTAAGGCTGCTTTCGCTGATTAATTTTAATGCGTCCATTTTTTCCTCCTGATTTTACGACATTCTTACTGACGTAACGCCTGTCAGCATTGGACTGTCTGTTTTAATGTCTTTCGGCATTAAACCTCGAACAGATATATTCTATCTGCACGGAATTCAAATGCCTTATAATCATACCATATTTCAAAGAAAAATGCAAGTGTTTTTTTGAAAAAAATTATATTTTCACAAAAAATTTTTATTTAATAACAAACATACATACAAAACAGTTTAAAAAACAGCACGCACTTTTTCAAAGTGCAGTGCTTGCATTAGTATTTGTATTAGTATTAGATTTAGCATTAGAATTAGAAATAGCATTAGCATTAGTATTATGCATTTTTGCCATTTTTGCCATATGCCTAAGCATGGCAAAATTATTTTGTTCATAAATAAATTTAAAAAATTAGGAATGAGGAGTTAGGAATGAGGAATTGTGGTGTCAGCTTCGCTGACAGATTTAAAACCTCTCCGTCACAGCTACGCTGTGCCACCTCTCCTTAAAAGGAGAGGCTTTTAAGGAGATTTGCGAAGTTGTTTTATGGCTCTCCTTTTAAGGAGAGCTGTCAGCGAATGCTGACTGAGAGGTTTAAAATAGTCGCCGACAGGCGACACCACAATTTCTCATTCCTAATTCCTCATTCCTCATTATAAAAAAACTCCTCCCTTATGAAAGAGAGGAGTAAATATATAGATAGAATTTTATTTCAAAATAACTTTATGGAAAACTTTTTTACCCTTTTTGATAATTGTTTCATTGCTTAAATCAATCATTGTTTTAGGGTCAGTTATCTTTACATCGTTAACTGAAACGCCGCCCTGCTGAACAAGTCGTCTGCCTTCACCATTTGATGAAGCAAGCCCTGCCTTAACAAGGAGAGTTAATATTCCAAGCTTGCCGTCTTCTGTTTCAGATGCAGGAATTTCAGTAGAAGGCATATTTTCACTTGAACCGCCGCCGAGGAAAATATCTTTTGCAGCTTTATCGGCTTTTTTAGCTTCTTCTTCACCATGAACAAGTTTTGTAAGTTCAAATGCAAGGAGTTCTTTTGCTTTGTTGAACTCTGCACCTTCCATTGTCTTTTCCATTTCTTCAATTTCTTCAATAGGAACAAATGTAAGCATTTTAAGGCATTTTACAACGTCAGCGTCCTGAACATTTCTCCAGTACTGATAAAATTCATAAGGAGATGTTTTTTCAGGGTCAAGCCATACAGCACCCTTTTCAGTTTTACCCATTTTCTTTCCTTCTGAATTAAGAAGAAGAGTAATAGTCATTGCGTGAGCATCTTTGCCGAGTTTCTTTCTGATAAGTTCAGTACCGCCAAGCATATTAGCCCACTGGTCATCGCCGCCGAACTGCATATTACAGCCGTATTTCTGATAAAGCATATAGAAATCGTAACTCTGCATTATCATATAATTGAATTCAAGGAAAGTAAGACCACGTTCCATTCTCTGCTTATAGCATTCAAAAGTAAGCATCTTGTTTACACTGAAACAAGCACCAACTTCTCTTAAAACATCGATATAATTAAGATTTAAAAGCCAGTCGCCATTGTTTACAACCATAGCCTTGCCGTCTGAAAAATCGATAAATCTTGACATCTGCTTTTTGAAACATTCAATATTATGTTCGATAGTTTCTTTTGTAAGCATTTTTCTCATATCGCTTTTACCTGACGGGTCGCCAATCATACCTGTACCGCCTCCGAGAAGGGCGATAGGCTTGTTTCCAGCCATCTGAAGACGCTTCATAAGGCAAAGAGCCATAAAGTGTCCAACGTGAAGACTGTCGGCTGTCGGGTCGAAACCTATATAAAATGTCGCTTTACCATTGTTTATAAGTTCTGAAATTTCTTTTTCATCAGTAACTTGTGCAATAAGTCCACGACGTTTAAGTTCTTCGTATAAAGTCATCGAAATATACTCCTTTTGATGTTAAATATTTAATATAACTAATTTTAACACATATATTGTTATTTGTCAAGGCTCTGATAAATGAGGAATGAGAAATTAGGAATGATGAATTAAGGTGTCGCCGTTCGGCGATTATTTTAAACCTCTCAGTCAGCATTCGCTGACAGTTCTCCTTAAAAGAAGAGCCTTTATATAAGCCTTGCAAATCAAGCAAAAATTCCTATTTATAGCCTTATCTGAAAAAGGGGATAGAAGATAGTTGACAACAGTTGATACACCACTTTTAAATCTTTTCTTCTGCCTCATAAACAGATGTATATCCATAAAGTTCTGCGGTGTTTTCCATTGTCAGTTTTGCAAGATTTTGATTTTTTCTTGAAAGGTCAACTATAAATGCCGCATACATTCCAAGCATTTTTCTTGAATATGTTAAAAGTTCACCACGCAGATATGTTTCATAAGAAGTGTTCCATTCTGTATCTTCGTATGTGTGAATTACTCTTGCATTTGATGAAAGATTTGGAAATTCTTTTGAAAATTCTTCCATCCATGATACCTGTATTTCGCATATTGCATTGCATAGTGCAATTGTGTCCGCTTCGATTTCAGGAAGATTTTTCTCAATTTCAGCATATTTTTTTGGCGATGTTGACTTCATCATTCTTGCATATTTTTCAGTTATAGGATTCCTTCCTGATTTAATCGCATCTTCAAAATCGGAAATATATTGTTCAAGCATAGGAACGTTCCATGTGAGATACTGACTTACACGCATTATTGAAAAAGTTTCCCAGTCGTCCTGACAATTCGCTCTTCCGCCCTCATTTTGAACTTTATCGAATGCCTCAAATTCCATCTTTGCAATTTTATAGGATAATTTTTCTTTTAAAATAATTTCATCTGCCTTTTTGGAAAGTTCACGTGCCATAATATCAAGATATTTATCATCAGATAAAATATCAAACTGATTTTTTATTTCATTATATATAGTTTCGCAGACAGGTTTAATTATTTCTGAATAATATTCGTCAATTGAAATTTTGGACGATAATTCAAAGAGTTTTTTAATATACAGATAAGGACAGCTTTTATAGAGCCATTTATAATAAGGGTAGAATTTATTTTTTATAATATGTGTGCATTTTAATGTGCTTAAAACAAATTCATTATAGCAAATCATTGCAGTTACTTTGTCGCCACGTTTCAGCATACGCAAAAAATTATATTGCCCACTTTGTGCCATTAATGCTGTCTGCTGTGCGAGGTGTTTTAGCTGAACTGTTTTTGGAAATCCTTTTTTTAATTTTTTTCGTATTTCCGTAAACTTGTTGTGTGTTTCAGTAAAAATAAATCCATTAGTCACAACAGCAAGCTTTTCAGGCTGAATTTCAAGCCATTCAGATATATTTTCAGGAATTTTTTTAGTTTCGAGTAAATCAGTATAAAACTTTTCAGACTGAAAAACACCTGTTCTTTTTGAACTCTGAACGCTTTTTATGCGTTCAAATCCCATAAATGTTTTTGGAAGTAAATCATAAGCTTTTTGAAGTTTTTCGCCGATTTCAGAATAAATATCTTCATCAACCCACATACAAAACGCAGGTCCGAAATCGTGGTCACGGGAATATTCATCATCAAAACCAAAACAGTCCGAACCTTCTCCAACCATTCCGCATACAATTTTATTTTCATATTTTTGAAAATTGCGGTGAATCATCGGCTTGCCAAAACATTCATAATAGTATTTACAAAGTTCTGATCCGTTTAGTTCTTTTTTAGAGTTAAGCTCTGATTTTGCGAGATTTAAATTTTCAAGAATAATATCATAAAAATTATTCTTACCCATATGAAGTTCAGTTTCTGCAAGTGCCATATTATAATATTTTACGGCAGATTTAAAGTCATTCTGTTTGAATTTTATATCACCTTTTGCAGATAATGCCGCACTATAATGAAAATCGGAAGGGGACAGACCTGTGAAATAATCAAGTGCTTCATCAACAAAAATTTCTGCATCATCTGTTTTTTCAAGTCTTATAAGAGATACGGCAAGATTCGTTTTTGATATTGCGATTTTTTGACTGTTTCCCGATTTTTCAACAATTTCCAAAGCTTTTTTCTGACATTCGGCAGCTTTTTCATAGTTTTCAACCTGTTGATAAAGCAGACTTATATTATTATAATAACTTGCATAAAGTTCTGCGTCAACATCAGAATTTTCATAAAAAATAGATTTTACTTTGTTGTATGCATCAAATGATTTTTTATATTCTCCCGAAGCTCTGTAGGCATTTGCAACGTTAAGCAAAGTTACAGCATATTCTTTTGTATCATTTAAGCCGCATTTTTCAATAATTTCAAGAACCTTACCACATGAATCAATTGCTTCTGGAAATCTTCCGCAATCTCTGAAAAATCCTATCTGTTCATTATATAAAGTAATGGCAGAATTATAATCTTTGTTTTCAAGAGATTTTTCTATCATTTCAAAAAGATATTTTTCAGCTTCATCAAGCTTTGATACATTAAGAAGTTCATCAAGGTGTTTTAAAATTTTCTGTATATCCATAATTATTTACAAAGTTCATCAGCGAGTGCTTCAATTTCAGCTTTGTTTGCATCACTTAAAGCAGACATTATTTTTACACTTGTTTCTGTATAAGTTATATTTTTAGATTTTTCAAGCATTCTTTTCATAACGTTTGCGGCAGTTGCAGCCCATGAACCGTTTTCAATCAATGCAACTGTTTTATTCTGAAAATTGCGTTCAGTAAGATTATTTATAAATTCACGCATAAATGGGAAAATATCGCCGTTATATGTAGTTGTTGCGAGAACAATTTTTCCATAACGAAAAGCATCTTCAACAGCTTCCGCCATATCATCTCTTGCAAGGTCTGCAATTGCAACTTTCGGACAGCCTTTTTCTTTAAGTTTTTCTTCGAGGAGTTTTGCGGCATTGCGTGTATTTCCGTAAACAGAAGTATATGCAATGAAAACGCCTTCGCTTTCTGTTTTGTATGATGACCAAATATCATAAAGATTAAGGTAATATCCAAGGTTTTCGCTAAGAACAGGCCCATGAAGCGGACAAATTGTTTTTATATCAAATGCTGAAAGCTTTTTCAAAACGTTCTGAACCTGCATACCGAATTTTCCAACGATACCGAAATAGTAACGTCTTGCCTCACATGCCCAGTCTTCTTCAATATCATTTGCACCGAATTTTCCGAAAGCATCGGCAGAAAAAACAATTTTTTCTGTACTTTCATAAGTCATAATAACTTCAGGCCAATGAACCATAGGTGCGGCAACAAAATGAAGTTCGTGTTTTCCAAGATTTAAAGTATCTTTTTCTCCTACAGCAATTTTTCTTTCTGCATAATCATTTCCAAAGAAATTTTTCATCATATTAAAAGATTTTGCATTTGAAACGACTACAGCTTCCGGATAAGTTTCCATAAAGTCTGCAATGCTTGCTGAGTGGTCAGGTTCCATATGCTGAACAACAAGATAATCAGGCTTTTTTTCACCAAGTGCTTTTTTGATATTTTCAAGCCATTCAGCCGTAAAACTGCGGTCAACTGTATCCATTACGGCAATTTTTTCATCAATGATTACATATGAATTGTATGCCATACCGTTTGGAACTTTATACTGTCCCTCAAACAAGTCGATTTTGTGGTCGTTTACACCAACATATAAAATATTTTCTGATATTTTCATTGTTATACACCTCTTAAATTTTATTATATTCTATCTCTTTTGACGAGATAAACCATACAGATATTATATATTATTTCATCTTAAAAATCAATAGTTTTTTTGTTTTTTTACGCAAAACAAAATAAACCGCCATCGAAAGTTTATTAAAAAACAGAACTGATTTTTTCAGTCCTGTTTTAAAATATTTTACTTAATAATCTTCTGAATATCTTCCAGTATCATCTGCGGAACAAGTCTGTTTTCCTTCATAACCTCATCTACGCTGTATCTGTCGAGAAATTCTTTTTTCAGACCGTAATTAAGAACTTTCACATCAGAATTTCCATAGAAACGTGCTATCTTTTCACCGAAACCGCCATCAAGAATACCATCTTCAAGTGTAATAACAATGTCGTGTTCTTTTTTAAGGTTTTCAAGCATTTCTTCGTCAATTCCTGTTATGTAGCGAGGATTAATTAAAGTAGGCTTTATTTCGCTGCTTTCAGATATATATTTTACTGTGTTTTCTCCAAGCTGATAGAAGTCACCAAGGGCAATTACTGCAATTTTGCTTCCTTTTTGTGTGATTTTGTATTTGTTTAAATCTGAGTAGTCAGTGTCAACTTTTTCACCTGATGAAATAACGCCATTACAAGGCATTCTTACTGCGACAGGGTGGTCATTCTGTTCAATACTCCAATCAAGCATTGCAAAGTATTCTTCTTTTGAAGTCGGTGCAAGATATACCATATTAGGAATATTTGAAATAAGCGGAATATCATATATGCCAAGATGTGTTATATCATTCATTCCGAAAACAGATGCAGTACATACAATTACAGTTGCAGGATTGTTATTTATACAAAGGTCCTGAGAAAGCTGGTCGAAAGTACGCTGAATAAAACTGCTGTGAGTTGCAAAGACAGGTTTTCCGCCTGCTGAGGCAATTCCTGATGCAAAAGCTACTGCGTGTTCTTCTGCAATACCAACATCAACAAACTGTTTTCCGGCTTCTTTTCTTTTTTCTTCAGTAAATCCGATAGAAGTAGGAACGGCTGCTGAAATAGCTACAACTGTAGGGTCTTTCTTCATTTTTTCAAGAAGAAAATCGGCTGTTAATGTTCCGTAATCTTCACCATTTGATGTGAATTTAGGCTTGCCTGTTTTTATATCAAACGGCATACACCAATGCCAGTTTTCCTTGTCTTTTTCAGCAATAGGATAACCTTTGCCTTTCTGTGTTACAATATGAACAACAACAGGGTGGTCAATATCTTTAACTTCTTCAAGTGCAGATATAACAGATGCTATATCATTGCCGTTTTTTACAAATTTGTAATCAAGATTGAGTGAACGGAATAAATTGCATTCGCATTTTCCGTCTGTTTTACGAAGCTGTTTGAGATTCTTATAAAGACCGCCGTGATTTTCAGCAATAGACATATCATTATCATTTACAATAATAATGAAATTAGTTCCGAGTTCTGACGCAAAGTCAAGGCCTTCAAGTGCTTCACCGCCGCTGAGTGAACCATCACCTATAACGGCTATAACATTGCCTTTTTCGCCTTTTAAATCTCTTGCCTTAACAAGACCTGATGCAAGGCTGACAGATGTTGAAGTGTGACCGACGTTGAAGAAATCGTGTTTGCTTTCGGCAGGGTTTGTATATCCTGAAACATCATCATATTTATCTTCGTATAAAAACGCATCTTTGCGTCCTGTGAGCATTTTGTGGCAATAGCTCTGATGTGAAACATCAAAAACAATCTTGTCTTTTGGTGAATCAAAAACATAGTGAAGTGCTATAGTTGTTTCAACCATTCCAAGATTCGGTCCGAAATGTCCGCCATGAATGCTGAGCTTTTTTATTAAGGCTTTTCGCATTTCTTCAGCAAGTGAAGTCATTTCATCGATGTTTAATTTTTTAAGGTCTTCTGGTGAGTCGATTTTTTCAATATACATTTTTTCTGCTCCTTTAATTTAAATAAATTTTATTGTGATAGTATTATATCACTTTGAGTAAACTCCAAGTCAATACATTTTTTTGCATTTTGTATACTTGTACAAATCAACAAGTGAAAAATTGTGAAAATTTTATCAGGCTGAAAATATGATTGCTGACTGTCAAACAAAAAAATTGCAGCCTTTAAAAGACTGCAATCTGTATTTATATTTTTTTAAGTTTTAAATGTTTTGCTGTATACTCGTTATCTTCGGTATTTTCAATATTTTCCTGTTTGCTGCTTTCACGTCTGTAAACTCTTATAAATGCGAAAACATTAATAGCAAGAGCACCAATCCATGCACAGCAATCGGCATAAGCTGTTGTTCTGAATCCAACTGAACTTATAAATAAAACTATTACTGATATTCTGAGAACCATTTCTGCAATTCCAGAAATCATAGGAATAAGCGGGAATCCCATTCCCTGAACGCAGCTTCTCACAACAAATAAACAGTTTACAAAAATCAAAAATGCACCGCATATAGGCAAATATTGTGCAGCTATTGCAATTTGTTCTGAGCCATTAAGGAGTACAGATGCAAGCTGTGAAGGAATAATAATCATAACAGAACCAAGAAGAACATATGCTGCAAAAGAAATTACAAGACATGATTTCATACCTTCTTTTATTCTGTCAAATTTTTTCGCACCATAATTCTGACTTGCATAAGCACTCATAGTATAGCCTGCTGTGTTTGATGGCTGCATAAATAAGTTGAGATATTTGCTGCAAGCTGAATAAGCCGAAGTATAGGCAACTCCAAGACCATTTACAAAATACTGAATTGCCATACAGCCTATTGCTGTTATGGAGTTCATAAGTGCCATTGGTGTACCGTTTTTAAGAAGAATGCCATACATTTGCGGATCAAATTTAATTTCTTCTTTTGAAAGTTTAAGAAAATCTATTTTTCTAAGCTTGTTGATACATATAAAAGAAGAACCAATCTGAGAAATTATCGTTGCAATTGCTGCACCTTCAACACCTGTTTTAAAAAAGAAAATGAAAATAATATCAAGTGCAATATTGAGTATAGAAGAAGTTATAATGGCTTTCAGAGGTGTTTTACTGTCACCAAGTGAACGAAGTATTCCTGAACTTAAATTATATGCAATCGTTGCAAATAATCCGCCGAAAATAATTCTGCCGTACAAAAGACTTTCATCCATAATTGAAGAATCAGTCTGAAGCATAATCATAATAGGTTTCAGAAAAATCATACTGAAAATAGTAAGAAATACTATTATAAGCAAGGCAAGCTGTATTGAAGCCGAAAGCGAACGCCTTAGCTTTTTAAAATTTTTCTCACCAAAATTTTGTGCTATAAGAATAGAAAAACCATTTGATAATCCAATTGAAAAGCCTATTATAAGAAATGTGAGAGTTGACATATTTCCAACGGCAGCAAGTGAATTATCACCAAGACCTTTTCCGACTATAGCTGTATCTGCAAAAGAATAGAGCTGCTGGAGCATATTTGTAACAAGCAGCGGAAAGAAAAAACCAATAATAAGTTTAGGAGTTTTTCCTTTTGTGAAATCAACAGTTCCACTCATTTTTATCACCGTCCTTAAGTGAGAATTATACGCTTTTAACGGAAATAAATATACTAAAAATCCCACTTTTCTGGCAATTTTCTGATATATTATATTGTAAAAAAATAAAGAAAAAAAGTAATGTTTTGTGTTAACTAAAATCGATTTCACATAAGGCAATATTTGTAAAAAATCCTGTTAAGATTATTCATCATTAACAGGAAAATTTAGTGGAAATAATTTTTTAAAAGCTTATATTAAGAAGAGAAAACTTTTCAGTCCTCATTATTTACAACTATCTGATCAAGAACCGAAATATCTTTGTCATCCAAGTTGTTTTCTGAAACCATTTTTACAATATCTTCATAGGAATATTTTGAAGCAGGATATAAAACAACAATTGAATGGTCACCGTTTGCAAGAAAATTTTCTTTTCCGTAGTCTGTATAACGTGTTGCACCGATTGAAACAAGAATTTTTTCAGGTTTATCGGCTGAAATAAGGTAAGAATTTATATTTTCAGCAGGACCTTCATCTTTTTGTGTGTTGAATTTTTCAATGAGCCAGTCTGTAAGTTTTTTGTAAACATAGCTGTAATCTTTAATGGCACTGTCTTCGCCATATGCAAAAACTTTTTTATCTCTCACAAGGAAACTTGCAATTCTGTAATCATTTATAACGCTGTTTTCATCGAAAGATGATATTTCAATTATGTTATCAGAAACGCCCTTGCTGCATTCGCCCCAATTTTTTTTCATACTGATTTTTTTAGCACCTTCACGTCTTATTGAACAGTCGTTTGATGCACAGAAACCAAGAGGTTTAAGTTCTTTGACTTCATCATTTTCCCATACTGCACTAAATAAAACAGCACATTCAGGTTCTATCTGCAATTTTGTCTGACCAACAGGATAAATTATTTTTTTGCTGTCAAATGGAAATATTTTAAGATAGTCAGGAACATTTTCTTTTCCATTCGGAATATAAGTAGGGAAAACGGCTTTTGGTGCGTTTGCTTCTTTTGTTTTAACGTTAACAAAATCGGCTGCTTCGCCAGCCTGTTCAAGATGTCCTGTAAAATTGCCTGCAACACCGAAAGATGCAATGTTTTTTAAATCAAATTTCATCATTCTTCTCCAATCAAATTTATTATAAGTACTATTATAGTATATTTTTATGAAAAATGCAATAGTTTTTATAAATTAGGATTTAGGAAGCGGCGTGTCGCCTTCTTGAATGAGGAATGAGGAGTGAGGAATGAGGAATTAAAGTGTCAGCTTCGCTGACGGATTTATAAACCTCTCCGTTATTGGCTGTACGGACACCGTACCCCCTCCTTAAAAGGAGAGGCTTTTATTAGATTTTCAAAGTTGTTGTTATGGCTCGCCTTTTAAGGAGAGCTGTCAGCTTTAGCTGACTGAGAGGTCTTATATAAGTTAACTTCAAACATCACCACAACTCCTTGCTCCTAATTCTATATTTGGTTAAATTGTATAAATAAATAAACATAATAAAATAATTATGTGATAAATATGGAAATTGAAAAATCGTGAAACTCCAAAAGATTACAAAACGATAAAAACCAATTTTACCACTATTATAACAATAAAACTAAAAATAAGATGAAAATTTTTGTTAATAAATATTGAGAATTGAACATTTGCATACATAATGCACAAAATTAACAGTAAAATATTATTGGTATTTTACATTCTGCTTGAAAAAATCGGCTTGATTTATTTTTTGAGTTGTGTTATAATTCTAAATAGTGATTTAGGTGGATAAAGAAAGCAAAGTTTATCAGAAATAAAACAGAGATATATGTCGTGCTGTGCAGGTCAGCAAATGGAACAAATTGGACAGACATTGCAAAGCGGTTACGACTTTATTTCAGATGGGAGAACTTTTAATTATGCAGAAAGTAAAGAATGATTCAAAAACATTCAGATCGCATATTCTTGTTTTGATTTTAACTATGGTTTTTACAGTCGGATGTATTTTTTCAGTATCCGTACCAAAAGCATCAGCAGATGATTCATACAAATCCTGGAAGCAGTTTGATTCTGCGTGGGGTTCAATGACACTCAGCGGAAGAGGCACAACAGTTGCAAAATATGGCTGTGCAGTTACAGCTCTTTCAATGATGTGTGTTCATAGCGGTGCAGTTTCATCAGAAAATTTCAATCCGGGTGTTCTTGTGAATTTTCTTAAAGAAGATGGTGCATTTACATCTGACGGAAGTATAATATGGAGCAAGATTTCAGATTTTACTCCAAACATAACATTTAAAATGAACAATAACAACCGTTACAGTTCAAAACAGAATGTTATAAACACAATGAAAAACTATCTCAATTCGGGATATTATGTTATCCTTAGAGTAAATAATAACGGAAGTACTCATTTTGTTACACTTGATTATATGACAGATTCAGATATATTTATGATGGATCCCGGTAAGACAGGTGCAACAAATCTTTTCGATACGTATGGCTATTATAATATAACAGGTGTTCGTTTGTTCAGCGTTACAACAGGTGATCCTTCAACACTTATAACAGATGGTTCAGTTCCTGAAGACCCTACAGCACCTGTTGAAGAAATAGACGGAACTCTTGATTCTATTTCATCATCTGCAAACCTTGTTCTTAATAATTCAGGTGATGTGGTAAGTTCAAATACATCTGATTATCTTGCAGGTAAATATTCAACAATTGCAGCTCTTAATTTAAGAAAAGAAGGCAGCATTGATTCAGATGTTTTAATGACAATTCCAAAGAATGCACAGCTTAATGTTGTTCTTACAACAATAGACGGCTGGGGTAAAGTTACATATAATAACAAAACAGGCTGGATTTGCCTTAGATACGTTAAGTAAAGGATTTTATGTATGAGTAACTGGATTCAGATAAAAATAAAAACAACTTCTCCCGCAAATGATCTTCTTTGCGGGAGATTGCTTGATTTTGGTATACGTGGTTTTGAAATTCACGACCCTGAGGAATTTGAAGAATTTCTTGAAAACAAAGATGGCAAATGGGACTATATAGATGATGAACTTTTACGCAAACAAAATGCGGAGTCATCTGTTACTGTTTATGTTCCTGATAACAGTCAGGGAATGGAAATGTTTTCTTTAATAAAGGAAATGATTGCACATCTTAAAAGAGAAGATACGGAAAACTTTTATGGTTCTCTTGATTATGAAATAAATAATATGAAAGAAGAGGATTGGGCTAATAACTGGAAGCAGTATTTCAAGCCTTTCAAAGTTGGTGAGAAGCTGTTTGTTAAGCCAACATGGGAAGAAGCAGAAACACCTGACGGAAGAAAAGCTCTTCTTATAGACCCTGAGAGCAGCTTTGGAACGGGTCAGCACCACACAACAAGACTTTGCCTTGAACTCCTTGAAAGTGCCTTAAAAGAGGGCGACAGGGTTCTTGATATGGGTTGCGGAAGCGGTATACTTTCAATTGCAGCATCAATTCTTGGGGCAAAGGAAGTAACTGCGGTTGACATTGAAGAAAATGCAGTTAAAATTGCAACTAAAAACGCAAAGAAAAATAATATTTCACTCGATAATTACACTCTTTACTGCGGAAATATTCTTGATGATGAGTCGCTTGTTGAGAAAATCGAAAAAGACGGCTGTTATGATTTGATACTTGCAAATATAGTTGCAGATGTTCTTAAAGCGATGGCACCTCTTTTCAATAAATTCCTTAGAAAAGGCGGTACGCTTATAGTTTCGGGAATAATAACTGAAAGAGAAAAAGAAGTCCTTGATACAATTGTTGAAAATGGTTTTGAGCTTTCAATTGCAAATGAAAAAGAGGGTTGGACTGCGGCTAAACTTATTAAAAAATAATCAAAAGCACCGATTTTATATCGGTGCTTTTTTTTATCCTTCAATTGTACTTCCTGTTCGTTCATGATGATAAATTTTCATTGGTGCGTTATCAACAACATTTTCGTAAAGGTCAATGCTTTCATAAGGCATTTTTCTTCCCTTTGCTGAATGGGGAACATATATTCTCATATCGTTTAAATCTGCCACAGGCACATTATATTTCTTCATTTTAAATCTCCTTTTTCAATCTGAAAAACTTCTTTTGTTTTATTATGCCGTAAAATAAAATTATTATACAAAAAATATTTTTTTATTTATTTAAAATTTTACTTGACAAATTTTTTTTGATGTAGTATAATGATACTAAATTCAATGAGGCGAAAGTGAGTAGCCTGTATAACGGATTCACAGAGAGCTGAAGATGGTGAGATTTCGGCAATAACGGTACAGAGTGAATGGGTTTGCACAGAAGCACAGCGGAATTTTCAGTATGTTGTGACGTATTTTCTGCGTTAAGGAAAAGGATATATCCGTATATTTGGAAGCGGCGTATCTGTAATGAGGGAAATCAATATTTTTACTTTATTTATGATTTCTGAATTTGGGTGGCAACACGAGTCTATCGTCCCATTATTTTGGGGTGATAGGCTTTTTTTATTTGCAAAGGAGTGTATATCATATGACTTATCCATCAATTGAAGAGATTAAAAAATATGCCGAAAACTACAGAACAATCCCTGTTTACTATAGTTTTCCTGCCGACCAGCAGACACCTATCAGCATATATTCGGCACTTTCAAAAAACAAAAAAACATCTTTTATGTTCGAGAGTGTAAATAACGGAAATCAGTGGGACAGATATTCATACGTTGGTTTTGACCCTGCAATGCAGGTTAAAATATCAGGATATGAGGCTGATATAATTGATGAAAACGGTCTTAGAAGTTTCAAAACTGAAAATCCTATTGAATTTTTAAAAGAACTTATGAAGAATTATTCTTCACCAAAAATTCAGAATACACCAAGTTTCAATGGCGGTTTCATAGGTTATTTTGGTTATGATACAATAAGATATATGGAAAAGAGACTTGTTAATGTCAATGAAGATGATATTAAAATGCCTGACTGCGATTTATTTCTTTATCAGACAATAGTTGCATATGACCATTTGACAAGTAATGTGATTATAATACAGCATATTGACTCTGAAAAAGATATTGAAAAGCAGTATGAAGATGCACTTTCAAATGCAAAAGATATTGAAGATAAAATACTTGATTATTCACCTGAAAGAAAATACCCTGAATATAAAGGAAATGTTGAAATTTCTTCTAATGTTTCAAAAGAAGAATATACCGATATGGTTGAAAAAGCAAAAAAATATATTGTTGATGGCGATATTTTTCAGGTTGTTTTATCCCAGAGATTTTCTGTTAAGAATCCGCCGAACAGCTTCAGCGTTTACAGAAGACTTCGTGCAACAAATCCATCACCATATCTTTATTATTTCAAAACACCTGATTACGAAATTGCAGGTTCTTCACCTGAAATGCTTGCAAAAGTTAAGGACGGAATAATTTCAAACAGACCTATTGCAGGCACTATGCCGAGAGGCAAGACTTATGAAGAAGATATGGAACTTGAAAAGAAACTTGTTTCAGACCCGAAAGAACGTGCAGAACATAATATGCTTGTTGACCTTGGAAGAAATGATGTTGGAAAAGTTTCAGAATTTGGAACGGTTAAAGTTACAAGATATATGGTAACTGAAAGATATTCAAAGGTTATGCACCTTGTTTCAGACGTTCAGGGAAAACTTCAAAAAGATAAAACAGCACTTGATGCACTTGTTTCAATTCTCCCTGCCGGAACACTTTCAGGAGCTCCAAAAGTTCGTGCAATGGAAATAATTGATGAACTTGAAAATAAAAAACGTGGACTTTACGGCGGAACAGTCGGCTATCTTGACTTTAGCGGAAATATAAATACCTGTATTGCAATAAGAACTGTTTTATTTAAAAACAACTGTGCGTATGTTCAGGCAGGTGCAGGAATAGTTGCAGATTCAGTTCCTGAAAAAGAATATATGGAAACAAAAAACAAAGCACTTGCAATTGTAAATGCAATAAAGGAGGCATCTGAATTATGATTTTAATGATAGATAATTACGACTCTTTCACTTATAATCTTTATCAGTATTTCGGGGAAATTTATCCTGATATAAAGGTTTTCAGAAATGATGAAATCACAATTGATGAAATTGAAAAGATGAATCCTGACGGAATTATTGTTTCACCGGGTCCTGGTTATCCGAAAGATGCAGGTGTTTCAGTTGAAACAATAAAGCATTTCACAGGCAAAATTCCTATACTTGGCGTTTGCCTCGGACATCAGTCAATAGCCGAAGCATTTGGCGGAAAGATTGTTAAGGCAAGAGAACTTATGCACGGCAAAACATCTGATTGTTCAATTGATAATTCATCAAAAATTTTCAAAGGTCTTTCAGATAATTTAAAAATAGGAAGATACCACTCACTTATAGTTGATGAAGATACTTTTCCTGAATGTTTAAAAATAACTGCAAAAGACCCGTCAGGTCAGATAATGGCACTTGAACATAAAGAATATCCTACATATGGACTTCAATTTCACCCTGAATCAATTCTTACCGAAAACGGCAAGATTATTATAAATAATTTTATAAATATAGTTAAAGGAGTAGATTAAAATGGCTGAAACAAAAACACTTTCAAAATATCTTGCAAAAGTTGCAGATAATGAAAACCTTTCTTATGATGATTCATGTGATGCAATGGACGTTATAATGAGCGGTGAAGCCTCTGAAATACAGGTTGCAAGTTTCCTCACAGCACTTCGCATGAAGGGTGAAACACCTGATGAAATTTCAGGACTTGCAAGAGGTATGCGTGATAAGGCTGTTAAAGTTGAAAATGAAAAAGATGCTGTTGAAATTGTCGGAACGGGCGGCGATCTTGCAAATTCATTTAACATTTCAACAACATCATCATTTGTCATTGCAGCGTCAGGTATGAAAGTTGCAAAGCACGGCAACAGAAGCGTTTCAAGTAAATCCGGTGCTGCTGATGTACTTGAAGCACTCGGCGTTAAAATTCAGTCAACTCCTGAGCTTGCAAAAGAAGCACTCGACACAATAGGAATCTATTTCCTTTTTGCACAGAGTTACCACAAGTCAATGAAATATGTTGCGCCTGTCAGAAAGGCAATGGGAATAAGAACAGTTTTCAACATCTTAGGACCTTTAACAAACCCTGCTGAAACAGATTATATTGTATTCGGTTCATACAGCAAAGAACTTCTCCCAGTCCTTGCATCAGTTCTTATAAAGCTTGGTGTTAAGCATGGTATGGTAGTTCACGGAACAGATGTACTCGATGAAGTTTCAATTTCAGCACCAACAGCAGTTGCGGAAGTTATAAACGGTGAAATAAAAGAATATGAAATAAAACCTGAAGATTTTGGACTTAAAACAGCTTCAAAAGATGAAATAGTCGGTGGCAGTGCAGAAGATAATGCAAAAATTACTCTTGGAATTTTAAAGGGTGAAATAAAGGGTGCAAAACGTGATATTGTACTTTTGAATTCAGGCTGTGCACTATATGTTTCAGGCAAAGCTGATTCAATTTCAGACGGTGTTAAACTTGCAGCAGAACTTATAGACAGTGGTAAGGCACTTGAAAAATTAAATCAGCTTATAGAATTTACAAATAAATAATTTGGTGAACATATGATACTTGATGATATAATAGAAAAAAGAAGAATACAGTTGTCACGTGAAATTGAAAAAGTTTCACGTGATGAAATGAAAAGCCTTGCACTTGCTTCAGAAAGAAAAACAATAAGTTTTTATGATGCTTTAAAAAAAGACGGAATGAGCATTATTTCAGAAGTCAAAAAAGCATCACCTTCAAAGTCAGTTATACAGCCTAATTTTCACCCTGTTGAACAAGCTGTGCAGTATGAAAAAGCGGGAGCAGATGCAATTTCCTGCCTTACAGAAGAACATTATTTTCAGGGCAGTTCGGAATATTTAAAAGCGATAAGAGAAAACGTAAATATCCCGATTTTGCGAAAAGATTTCATAATTGACGAATACCAGATTTATGAAGCAAAAGTAATTGGTGCAGATGCAATTCTTTTAATTGCGGCTGTTCTTGATACTGAAACAATGTTCAAATTCAGAAAACTTGCTGAAAGTCTTGGGCTTGAATGTCTTTTCGAGGCACACAACAAAGAAGAAATCGAAAAGATTTTAAAATGTGAACCAAAAGTAATAGGAATAAACAACAGAAATCTTAAAACATTTGAAGTTTCGCTTGAAAACACAGCAAATTTTGCTGAATTTGTACCAAAAGAATGTGTTCTTGTTTCAGAAAGCGGAATTTCAGATAATAACGATATGAAATACCTGAAAAGATGCGGTGCAGATGCTGTTTTAATAGGTGAAACACTTATGAGAAGCGGAAACGTGGAAAAAACAATCAAAGAATTGAGGAACGGAATTTGAAAATTAAAATATGCGGAATAAGACGTTCCGAAGATGTCGGGTTTGCAAATCTTTTTATGCCTGATTATATCGGATTTATTCTTTCAAAAGGCTATAAAAGGACTGTTAAAATTGATGATGCGAAATTTTTAGCGGCAAAAGCCGACCCGAAAATAAAAAAAGTCGGAGTTTTTGTTGATATGCCTGCAAAAAATGTTGCATCTGTTGCAGACTATACAGGCATTGACATAATTCAGCTTCACGGTGAAAGTGAAGACAATGATTATATAAACGAACTCAGAAGTTATACAGACAAAGAAATCTGGAATGTTTTCAAAGTAAAAAACGAAGAGGAAGTTTTAAAAGCTGAAAAAAGCATTGCAGATATGATTCTTCTTGATACTTATTCAGAAAAAATTGCAGGCGGAACGGGGAAAAAAGTTGATACTGATATTATTTTAAAAAGCGGTTTGTCAAGAGATTTTATTCTTGCAGGCGGAATTGATAATGATAATATCAGCGATATTTTAGGCGAAATTAAGCCGTTTTGCATAGATGTTTCAAGCGGAACTGAAACAGACGGAGTTAAAGATCCGCAGAAAATGGCAGATATAATAAGAAAAATCAGAAGCGAAATTTAATTTAAGGAGTAATAAAAACTATGGGAAAAATCGGAAGATTCGGCGAATTTGGCGGACAGTATGTCCCTGAAACCGTTATGAATGCTGTACACGAACTCGAAGCAGCATATGATAAATATAAAAATGACCCTGAATTTTTAAAAGAACTGAATGATATGTATGTTAATTATGCATCAAGACCATCACTTCTTTATTATGCCGAAAAGATGACAAAAGACCTCGGCGGTGCAAAAATTTATCTTAAAAGAGAAGATTTAAACCACACAGGAGCTCACAAAATCAATAATGTTATCGGTCAGCTTTTACTTGCAAAAAGAATGGGCAAAAAAAGAATTATTGCCGAAACAGGTGCAGGTCAGCATGGCGTTGCAACTGCAACAGTATGTGCTTTGATGGGTTTTGAATGTGAAGTTTATATGGGCGTTAACGATATGGAGCGTCAGGCTTTGAACGTTTACAGAATGGAACTCCTTGGTGCTAAGGTAACAGGTGTTGCAAGCAGCACAGGCACTTTAAAAGACGCTATAAACGAAGCTATGCGTGATTGGGCAACAAATATTGAAACAACTTTCTATTGTATTGGTTCAGTTATGGGACCACATCCATATCCTGAAATGGTTCGTGATTTCCAGAAAATAATAGGTATTGAAGCCAAGGCACAGCTTAAACAAATGGAACATAACGAAAACATTCTCCCTGACTGTGTTGTGGCCTGCGTAGGAGGCGGTTCAAATGCAATGGGTATGTTTTACGATTTTATTCCTGATAAGTCTGTACGCCTTGTAGGGGCTGAGGCAGCAGGCAAAGGTGTTGATACAGACCTTCACGCTGCAACAATTGCAAGAGGAAGAAAAGGTATATTCCACGGAATGAAATCACTTTTCCTCCAGAACAGTGAAGGACAAATAGATGAAGTATTTTCAATTTCAGCTGGTCTTGACTATCCAGGAATAGGTCCTGAACACGCATATCTTCACGAAACAGGCAGAGCCGATTACGTTAGCATAACCGATGAAGAAGCAGTGCAGGCATTTGAATATCTTTCAAAAACAGAAGGAATTATTCCGGCAATTGAAAGTGCCCACGCTGTTGCGGCAGGTATGAAAATTGCTCCGACAATGGGAAAAGATCAGATAATGATAATAAATCTTTCAGGTCGTGGAGATAAAGACGTTCATCAGGTTGCAAGATACAGAGGAGTTGATATAAATGAATAGAATTAACGCTAAATTTGAGGAATTAAAGCAGAAAAATAAAAAAGCCCTCATCACTTTCATAACATCAGGTGACGCAGGATATGAAACAACTGAAAAAGCTGTTTATGCAATGGAAAAAGCAGGTGCGGATATAATTGAACTCGGTGTTCCTTTTTCTGACCCTATAGCAGAAGGTCCTGTTATTCAGGCGGCAAGTGAACGTTCAATAAAAGGCGGCACTACTCTTCTTGGAATTTTTGAAATGGTAAAAAGAATAAGAAAGAACACAGATATGCCTCTTATTCTTATGATGTATTTAAACAGCATTTATGGTTTCGGAACTGAAAAATTCTTCAATCTCTGTAAAGAATGCGGAATAGACGGCGTTATTGTTCCTGATATGCCTTATGAAGAAAAGGACGAAATTCAGGAATTTGCAGATAATGCAGACGTTATAAATATTTCTATGATTGCTCCTACATCTCATGACAGAATAGGAATGATTGCAAAAGATGCAAAAGGCTTTATCTACTGCGTTTCTTCAACAGGTGTTACAGGTATGCGTTCAAATTTTGCAACTGATTTCGACGATTTTATGGGACATATCAAAAAATGTGCAACAATTCCTTGTGCGATAGGTTTCGGTATTTCTTCACCTGAACAGGCAAAGAAGATGGCTGCTTACGCCGATGGTGTAATTGTGGGAAGTGCAATAGTTAAAATAGTTGCGGAAAAACGTGAAAATTGCCCTGACAGCATCTACGAATTCGTTTCATCTTTGAGAAAAGCTATTGATTGAATTTTAAATTGACGGATATAGAAAAAGCACCGTTTTTAGGTGCTTTTTTTATAACAAAAATCTCCCTTCTGAAATTATCAGAAGGGAGATGATTAAAAAATATTACTTATTCTGTTTAGCCTCGAGGTCAGCGAGAGCATCTTTTCTTGAAAGGCTTATCTGACCGTTGTTCTTTATTTCAAGAACCTTAACGAGAATTTCATCGCCGATAGATACTTCATCTTCAACACGTTCAACTCTGCCTTTGCCGAGTTTTGAAATGTGAACAAGACCATCTTTACCAGGGGCAATTTCAACAAAAGCACCGAAGTCCATTATTCTTACAACTTTACCCTTGTAGATAGCACCAACTTCAGGATCCATAGCAATAGTTTTAACTATCTGTAAAGCGTTGTTTACGTTGTCTGTATCCTGACCACTGATAAATACCTTACCGTCATCTGTTATGTCAATCTTAACATCGCATTCAGCAGAAATTTTCTGAATAACCTTGCCGCCCTGACCAATTACATCTCTGATTTTTGCAACAGGAATAACTGTATTTACCATCTTAGGTGCATACTTGTTTACTGTTTTTCTTGGTTCAGGAATTGCTTTGAGCATAACTTCGTTAAGTATGTACATACGAGCTTTATGTGTTTTAGCGAAAGCTTCCTTGATAATTGCAGGTGTAAGACCATCTACCTTAATATCTACCTGAATAGCTGTGATACCCTTTTCAGTACCGCCAACCTTAAAGTCCATATCGCCGAAGAAGTCTTCAAGTCCCTGAATATCAACCATTGTCATAAATTCATCGCTGTCAGGCTTTGTTATAAGACCGCATGAAATGCCTGCAACAGGTCTTTTTATCGGAACACCTGCGTCCATAAGTGCAAGTGTAGAACCGCAGATTGAACCCTGTGATGTTGAACCGTTTGAAGAAAGAACTTCTGAAACAAGACGCATTGCATATGGGAATTCTTCTTCACTTGGAAGTACAGGAACGAGTGCTCTTTCAGCGAGTGCACCGTGACCGATTTCTCTTCTTCCAGGGCCTCTGCTTGGCTTTGTTTCACCAACTGAATATGAAGGGAAGTTGTAGTGATGCATATATCTTCTTGTCTTTTCTTCATCAAGACCATCAATTTTCTGTGCTTCACTGAGTGGTGCAAGAGTTGCAACTGTAAGAACCTGTGTCTGTCCTCTTGTGAAAAGTCCTGAACCATGAACTCTTGGAAGAAGTCCTACTTCTGAAGCGAGCGGACGAATTTCATCAATCTTTCTTCCGTCAACACGTTTGCCTTCATAAAGCCAGTTACGAACAATTTTCTTCTGTAATTTATAGATACATTCATCTATCATTGGAATCTTGTCTTCATACTTTTCGTCAAAGGCAGCGTGAATTTCATCAACGATAGGCTGTAATCTTTCTTCACGAACATTTTTATCATTTGTATCAAGTGCAAATTTAACCTTTTCTTCAGCCATTTCAGCAATAGCGTCAAATAAATCGTGGTCAACTTCCATTGATTCAAATTCAAACTTAGGCTTACCAATTTCAGCCTTTATTTCATTTATAAACTTAACAAACTTCTTTATTTCTTCGTGACCGAACATAATAGCTTCAAGCATTTTGTCGTCGTCAACTTCGTTTGCACCGGCTTCAATCATAACGATTTTATCCATTGAACCTGCAACTGTAAGCTGAAGGTCGTTGTGTGCTCTCTGTTCAAGAGTTGGATTTAAAACGAGTTCTCCGTCAACAAGACCAACGCTTATACCGGCAATAGGTCCGTTCCAAGGAATATCGGAAATAGAAATTGCAATTGATGCTGCAAGCATTGCAACAACTTCAGGCTGACAGTCAGGGTCAACTGAAAGAACAGTCATAACAACTGAAACATCATTTCTCATATCCTTTGGAAATAAAGGACGGATAGGTCTGTCGATAACTCTTGAAGTGAGTATTGCTTTTTCAGAAGGTTTACCTTCTCTTTTTGTAAATCCTCCAGGAATCTTGCCTACTGAATACATTCTTTCTTCATAGTCAACTGAAAGAGGGAAGAAGTCAACGCCTTCTCTTGGTTTAGGGCTTGCTGTTACGTTTGCCATAACAACTGTTTCGCCATAATGAACCCAGCATGAACCATTTGAAAGTTCACAAGTTTTACCTGTTTCAACTTTTACAGGTCTGCCTGCATAAGTAGTTTCAAAAACACGATATTTTTCAAACATATTTTTCCTCCGAATTTTTACATTTGCAGCAGTTTTAGCAAAAGGTCCTATATTTTAAACATAATAAAATACACGACTTACTGCTAAAAGCTACTGCTTTAATATTTTAACTGATTAAATTTCAAGCAAAAAGAACATAAGGCAGCAGAGTGCATCTTTTAAAAATACACTCCGAGCCGCCTTTTGAAATCTTATTACTTACGAAGACCAAGTTTTGCAACGATAGCACGGTAACGTTCAATATCGTTCTTCTTAACATAAGCGAGAAGGTTACGTCTGTGACCAACCATCTTTAAAAGACCTCTTCTTGAGTGATGATCCTTCTTATGTGTCTTGAGGTGTTCTGTGAGGTCGTTGATTCTCTTTGTGAGAATTGCAATCTGAACTTCAGGTGAACCTGTGTCTTTTTCGTTGATCTTGTTAGCTTCGATGATAGCTGCCTTTTCGTCTTTTAATAACATGAGCTTTTACTCCTCTTTTAAAATAATATATTCCAATGGCATAGTAACGGGTTCAAGAGCTTCCCTTTGCAAACATTATAATGTATATAACAGGGCAAATGCCCGTAACTTTGCACACGGTCCTTATATTATACCACATAAAATTAGATTTGTAAAGTGTTTTTTGAAAAAAATTTATTTTAATGAGGAATTAGGAATGAGGAATTGTGGTGTCAGCTTCGCTGACGGATTTAAAAACCTCTCTATCGCCTTCGCCAGTCACCCTCCACTTTTCTGGTGTTAACCCCTCCACCGTCTTCGACGGTCCCCCTCCCTTTTCAGGGGAGGCTATAAATAGGCATTTTTTAAAAATTTGCAAGGGTGTTAATAAAGGCTCCCATGAAAGGGGAGCTGGCAAGCCGTAAGGCTTGACTGAGGGGTAGAAACGCATAAAGCTAAATCGCCCCTGGCAGGGGCTTTAACCATAAAATTACCCTTATATTTTTAGTAGCGTGGGGTGACTTGGCTGCGGCGACACGCCGCTTTCTTACTCCTCATTAAATAATAGTGTATAAAAGTGAAAAAAATGGTTAGAATTTTATATAGAACAAGAATAGTTTAAAAAATGAGCATATTGCACTTATTTTAATGTAAAAAAGTATGAAAAAAGGGCAAAATAATTAAAACAGTAAATTTTTATCAGAATTTAAAAAAATGACATAAAAAAGTGTTGACAAAACAAATATCAAATGCTATAATAATATACATCAATCAGATAGGATATATGTATTATTATATACAAAAATGCCTTTATTTAGTTGAAATAATTGTAATGATTTACAGAAGGAAGTTGAAACTATGTACGTTTATGTAGATAATGCTGCTACAACTGCAATGAGTAAAACTGCTGTTGATGCAATGCTGCCTTACCTTCAGGAGACTTTCGGAAATCCTTCAAGTCTTCACACAACAGGTCAGATAGCAAAAGAAGCACTTGAAAAAGCAAGAAAAACAGTTGCAGATTGTATAAATGCTGATATAAAAGAAATATATTTTACTTCCGGAGGAAGCGAAGCCGATAATCAGGCTATAATTTCTGCCGCATACTATGGTGCAAAAAGAGGAAAGAAACATATTATTTCTTCAAAATTTGAACACCATGCAGTTTTGCATACATTAAGAAAACTTGAAAAACAGGGATTTACAGTAACTCTTGTTGACGTTAACAGAGATGGCGTAATTGACCCTGCTGATGTTGAAAAGGCTATTACACCTGAAACAGCACTTGTTACTATAATGTTTGCAAACAACGAAATAGGCACACTTCAGCCTGTTGCGGAAATTGGTAAAATCTGCAAGGAACACAAAGTTATTTTCCACACAGATGCAGTTCAGGCGGCAGGTCATGTTAAAGTTGATGTTAAGGCTATAAATGCTGATATGATTTCTGTTTCAGGTCATAAATTCCACGGACCAAAGGGAACAGGTTTCCTTTATGCAAGAAAGGGAATTGTTTTAACAAATATCATTGAAGGCGGTGCTCAGGAAAGAGGAAAGAGAGCCGGTACTGAAAATGTTCCAGCAATTGTTGGTATGGCGGCAGCTCTTAAAGATGCCTGCGACCACCTTGAAGAAAATCAGGCAAAGCTTACAGCAATGAGAGATAAGCTTATAACTGAACTTTCAAAAATACCTCACTGCGTTATAAACGGAAGCATTGAAAAAAGACTTCCTGGTAATGTAAATATTTGTTTTGAAGGAATTGAAGGCGAAAGTCTTTTACTTCTCCTTGATGCAAAGGGAATAGAAGCTTCATCGGGTTCAGCTTGTGCCTCAGGTTCACTTGAACCAAGCCACGTACTTCTTTCAATCGGACTTCCAAAAGAAGTTGCACATGGTTCACTCAGAATTTCTCTCGGCGAATCAAACACAATGGAACAGATGGATTATATAATCGAAGAACTCCCTAAAATAGTTGAGAAACTCAGAAACATTTCTCCTGTATGGGAAGACCTTATGAAAGGAAAGATGGAACATGTTATATAGTGAAAAAGTTATGGATCATTTTATGAATCCAAGAAATGTTGGTAAAATGGACGATGCTGACGGTATTGGTGAAGTTGGTAACGCTGTTTGCGGCGATATTATGAAAATGTACATCAAAGTTAAAGATGACATTATAACTGATGTTAAATTCAATACATTCGGCTGCGGAAGTGCTATTGCAACAAGTTCAATGGCAACAGAACTTATAAAGGGTAAGCCTATTTCAGAAGCTCTTGAACTTTCAAACAAAGCCGTTGTTGAAGCTCTTGACGGACTTCCAACACATAAAATACATTGCAGCGTACTTGCAGAAGAAGCTGTAAAGGCTGCTGTTAAGGATTATTATGATAAAAATAATATCCCTTATGACCCTGAATTATTTAAAGAAAGTGATTGCGAACACTGCGAACACTAAAATATAATACGAAATCAGTTTTAACTATATTATAAAAGTATATTAAAAGAGGTTTTCCCTGAAAGAGGAGAAAATCAGGAATTGCATTAAGTTGTCTTGTTCTTCCTAACGATTAATGTTTAGTATGCATTTCCTTCTTTTGTTCATAAATTTTTTTATCTAAAAAATGTGCATAATATCGCTCTTTTGAGCTTCATTGTTCTCCTCTTTCATGGAGAACCTCTTTTGAAAAGCTGATTTTATGAAAATATAATAATAAAATTGATTTGCCGAATCAATTGCGATTCGGCAAATTTTAAATGTTAGGAGTGCTTTATTTGAAAATTTCAGAGATACAATCAGAAATAATGCGACTTAAAAAAGAAAATGATATATGCATTATGGCACACAGCTATCAGTCACAGGCTGTAACTGAAATCGCTGATTTTGTCGGCGATTCTTTTGCACTTAGTATGAAAGCCACAACAGTAAGCCAGAAAACAGTTCTTATGTGCGGCGTAAGATTTATGGCTGAAACTATAAAAATATTGTCACCTGAAAAAAGAGTTTTTCTTGTTAACCCTGAAGCGGGATGTCCTATGGCAGAACAGATGGATACAGATATGCTTGCAGCTGTTAAGGCACAGTATCCAAATTATCTTGTTGCTGCCTATATCAATACAACTGCTGCACTTAAAACTATGTGTGACATATGCGTAACATCTTCAAGTGCTGTCGATATACTTAAAAAAGTACCTGAAAAAGATATACTTTTTATTCCTGATATAAATCTTGGAACTTACGTTTCAAAACAGATCCCTGAAAAGAATTTTAAATTTATTCACGGCGGATGTCCTGTTCATGCATCTATCTCAAAAGAAGATGTTTTAAGAGCAAAGAAGCTTCACCCTGATGCACTGTTCCTTGTTCATCCTGAATGTCAGAATGACGTTGTTGAACTTGCTGATTATGTTGGTTCAACGGCAGGAATACAGAATTTTGCAAAAAATTCAGATAAAAAAGAATTTATAATCGGTACAGAATTAAGCATATCAGAACATCTTCAGTTTGAATGTCCTGATAAGAATTTCTATCCGCTTTCTCAGAAACTTATGTGCAGAAATATGAAACTCACTTCACTTTATGATGTTTATAACTGTGTTAAGGGAGAGTTTGGTGAAGAAATTATTCTTGATGAAGATACAAGACTTAAAGCTAAAAAATGTATCGATAAGATGATAGAAATGGGTAAATAATATGGAAAAAGCTCTGATTGCAATGAGCGGCGGAGTTGACAGTTCTGTTGCTGCACTTCTTATGCAGAAATATGGATATGACTGTATGGGTATCACGATGAAGCTTTTCAATAATTCAACAGTTGATATTCCGAGAGAACATTCATGTTGCAGTCTTGACGATATTGAAGATGCAAGAATGGTTTGCTACAGGCTTGGTATTCCGCACTATGTTTTTAATTTCACAGATAATTTTGAAGAAAAAGTAATAAAACCGTTTGTTAATTCGTATATAAGCGGTGAAACACCTAATCCTTGCATCGAATGTAACAGGTATCTTAAATTTGAAAAACTTTTTCAAAGAGCTGAAGAACTTGATTGCAGTTGCGTTGTAACAGGTCATTATTCAAGAATTGAATATGATGACGACAGAAAAATGTATCTTTTAAAAAAGGCTGTTGATGATACAAAAGACCAGAGTTATGTGCTTTATTTTTTGTCGCAGGAACAGCTTTCAAAAATTAAACTTCCGCTTGGAGGTTTAACAAAAATTGAAGCAAGAAAACTTGCTGATGAAAATGATTTTATAAATTCATATAAACCTGACAGTCAGGATATTTGTTTTGTTCAAAATGGAAAATATTCCGATTTTATAGAACATTATACAGGAAAAAAATCTGTATGCGGTGATTTTCTTGGTCTTGACGGTAAAAATTTTGGAAAACATAAGGGTATTATCAGATATACAATAGGGCAGAGAAAAGGTCTTGGAATTTCAAACCCGACTCCTTTGTACGTATGTGATAAAGATGTTGAAAAAAATCTTGTTTTGCTTGGAGATGAAAAAGATCTTTATTCTTCCGAAGTTCTTGTAAGAGAGTGTAGTTTTATAACAGATGAAACTTTTGAAAAAGAAACAAGAATTAAAGCAAAATTAAGATACAGACAAAAAGAGCAGTGGTGTACTGCACTTAATAAGGGTAACGGGCTTGTTAAACTTGTGTTTGATGAACCTCAGAGGGCTGTTACAAAAGGACAGGCAGCCGTTTTCTATGATGGAGATATTGTTCTTGGCGGTGGAGTTATAACTTCAAACGGCAGAGTTTAAATTAAATAAATTTTATTTTTTATCGTTCGATTAATTTGTTTAATCGGACGATTTTTTGATTTTTGAGTAAAAAACACTTACGAAGAAAATTTTTATATGATATAATAATAGCAATGTACTTTGGTTTTAATTGGAAACAATATGAAATTTATCATATGAACAACACATATGTACATTGATAAATCAAATCATATTATAAGGAGTTAAAATTATGCCGAAGACAAAATTACAGAATATTATTTTTACGCTTATTATGGCGTTTGTTATGGTTTATGCAATGGTTTGCTACAACATAGCAATTGAAAAGGGCGGAATGTCAAATCAGGTTTTCAGGCTTGCACTTTTTGAAATGCCGATAGAATGGCCTATTGCCTGCATTCTTGAATATTTCGTTGTTGAAAAGCTTGCAAAAAAGCTTGCATTCAGATTTGTTGATTTCACTATGAAACCGATTTTTATAACTATATCGATTTCAGCAATGATAGTTTGTCTGATGTGTCCTACAATGAGTTTTATTGCAACATGCCTTTTCTCACACCCTGGAAAAGAACTTATTGCCGTATGGCTTCAGAAACTTGTACTTAATTTCCCTATGGCGATGTGCTGGCAGATTTTCTTTGCTGGTCCGCTTGTAAGAAATGTTTTTAATTTCTGTGTTAAGAAAATCGAATCACGCAAGGTAACAAAAAAAGTTTCATCTTTGAATTTAGAAGCGGAAGCTGAATGATTAAAAAAGACATAAAACAGATTTTAGTTCTGTTTTATGTCTTTGTTTTTTTGTTGTTATTTGTGATATTTTCAATTATAAAAAATACTATTACGTAACAAATATAACCTGTAACTCCGCCAATAGTATTTGTTGTAAGGTCGCTCAGCTGAAAATATCCTCTTCCTGTTAAAAGCTGAGTTATTTCAATTGCAAGACTGCTCAAAAATGAAATTAGAGTTACTTTTAGAAATTTTTTGCTTTTTTGGAAAATCCCTGCCCATAAAAAACCTTCAGGTATAAAAAGCAGAATGTTTTCAACAGAATATTTTCCGGCATCAAGGTCTTTGAATATATTTTCAAAATAGAAAACGAGTGAAAGGGAATCTCTTGAATGCGGAGGACGTGAGTATATTGTTTCAAAAAATATCATAAAATAACAGCCGAGAAGTGCAAATGAAAAAATTATTTTTTTGTAATCAGGTTTTGTACTGATATTATTTTTTTTTCGTATATAAGAATAAACTGCAAGCCATATGATAAAAATAAAGAAACAGATGGAGAATGATGCAGAGAAATGAGATGTGAAAGATATATGCACATCTTTAAATACATTTGAAATAAAATTTTTCATATCATTTCCTCCTGTGTAGTATGATACAAGCTATTATACCAGATTATTACTAAAAAATCAAGCCTAAATAAAAATTAGGAATGAGGAGTGAGGAATTAGGAATTGAGGTGTCGTCTGCGGCGACAAATCCCACTCTGTCACTCTTCGTGATCCCCAAGGGGAGAAAAACTCTCAGTCAAGCCTTCGGCTTGCCAGCTCCCCTTTCAGTGGAGCCTTTATTAACACTCTTGCAAATTTTAAAAAATCCCTATTTATAGCCTCACCTGAAAGGGGAGGGGGACCGCCGAAGGCGGTGGAGGGGTTAATACCAGAAAGGTGGGAATGGTGTAAAGCGGTGGAGAGGTTTAAAATCCGTCAGCGAAGCTGACACCATAATTCCTCATTCCTAATTCCTCACTCCTCATTAAAAAATGCATATTTTATAATTTTTGCAAGGCGATATTTTTGTGTAAATAGACAATCTTTATTGTATTTCTTGAAGAAATGATTTTAAAATGGTATAATATAGCAATAAGCAAAAGTTTATCAGAAAGAGGTAAATATAATGAAAAGATTTATAAAAGCAATAACAGCAGGTGCATTCAGCGTTGTTTTGGCACTTTCGGCAGCAGCTTCAACCGCTGTATTGAATGCAGATGCGGCTTCAATGGGTGATGTTATTTCAAAAGCAAGAGAAATTGGTATGCCTGAAAGTGAAATACAGGGTTATATAAGCCAGTATGGCGGCAGAGATTATACTTCTGACCAATATCAGCAGGCTGTCAATGCTCTTGAAGGAATGAGAGGAAAATATTCGGGTGGAAATAGTAACAATAATAATTCATCTGATGAAACAAGTCCAACTCTTTTCCCTGAAGATACAACAGATGGTGCAACAGGAGCAACAAACTCAAAAGAAGTTGACGACTTTTTCAATAAGTCATCGGAAGATAAAATAAAATATATACAAGGTCTTACAGATGACGAAGCAAAAAAATTCTGGGACGAACTGACAGATGAACAGAAAAAAACTGTTGGTGAAGTTTTAAATGCTGATTCAATAGATGACCTTAAAAAAAGTGCTGAAAAAGCGGCGGCTGAACTTGGTATTTCAGATACAACAACAGAAGAAACAACTGAAGAAGCAACAGAAACTGAAGCTGAAACAGAATCTGTTTCTGAATCAGAAGCCGAAACAGAAAGCGAAACAGCGGAAGTTATAGCTAAAACAACTAATACAATGATATGGGTTGTTGTATGTGTTATTATAGGTGTTGCTGTTATATTTGCAGTTATTGCCTGTGTTATGAAAAAAAGCAATAAGAAGGAATAAAAATGCCTGGATATATAATTCATCTTGCGGAAGCAGAAAGAATAATTGAAAAAATAAATAAAAATTTTTGTGTTACAGATGACTGGAGAAACAGATTTCTTACAGGCTGTCTTTTGCCTGATACAAAACCCTATGGAAAAGATAAGCGTGAAACTCATTTTTGGAATGAAAAAGTTATTCCGAATCTTGCAAGAAAACCTGACACAAAAATATTTCTTGAAAAGTATAAAGATAAACTTGAAAATCCTATAGTTTCGGGATATTATGCACATCTTCTTTTAGATGTGCATTTTATAGATGTATATTGGAAGAACGAGTTTTGTCTGATGGATGAAAACAAGCAGGAAGAAAAACTTTGTGATAAAGTGAAATATGTCAGGATAAATGAAACGGGTGAAATTGTGCCTGTTAAAAAGTTTTTATCAATAGAATATTATTATGGTGATTATTCAAATATGAATGAATATTACATACAAAAATATAACATAAAACAGCCTGTTAATATCCATTATAAAAATCCGATTGAAGAGGCAGATATAACAAAAATGGACGAGATTTATACTAATCTTGAAAAATACTGCCTTGGCGGGAATGTTGAAGATATAAAAAAACTTAGAGTTTTCAACATTGAAAAATTATCGAATCTTATAGATAAAAGTGCAGATGAGTTCTGCAAAATGTTTGAAAATAATTTTACTTATTTAATATAGGAGAACAAAATGAATATACAGATTTTTGGAAAAAACAAAAGTTTCGATACAAAAAAGGCGGAAAGATTTTTCAAAGAAAGAGGAATAAAATTCCAGAAAATAGATATTCTTGATAAAGGTCTTTCAAAAAAAGAATATGAGTCAGTTTGCAAAGCCGTTGGTGGCTGGGAAAATCTTGTTGATGAAACTTCAAAAGCATATGAAAAACATTATATGAAATATCTTAGCGATTCGGATAAAGAAGAAAAGTTACTTGAAAATCCTGAATTATTCAGAACACCAATAGTAAGAAACGGAAAATTTGCAACGGTCGGATATAAACCTGAAATATGGTCTGAATGGGAATAATTATATATTTTTTAGTTTAAAAGAATTTTTGTAAAATTCAAGCAGACCTTCTTTCTGCATTTTTCCAAGTTCTTTTGATAAAGCACTTCTGTCAAGATTAAGATAGTCAGCAAGCTGTTGACGATTGAACGGAATCTGAAAAGTTGTGCTTTTATTTTTTACCGACATATATGAAAGGTAGGCTGAAAGTCTGCCTCTTATTGTTTTTGAAGATGTGCAGAAAATTCGGTTTGAAAGAGAAAGATTTTTCTGTGCAGCTATTTTTGTAATGTTAAGCAGAATTTTTTTATACCATGTTTTATCTGAAAATCTGCTGTCTGTAAGGGTAGCAATATTTAAAAATAAAATTTCAGAGTTTTCATTTGAAACAGCCTGAACCATCATTGGTTCATTGCAAAGTGCATAAGTTTCGGCAAAAAGTTGTCCTGTTGAAATGTTGTTTAAAATTATTTTATTTCCCCATAAATCAATATTTTCAATATTTACGCTGCCACTTATAACTATTCCGGTTTCTTTTGTTAAATCGCCCATATAGAAAATTATTTCATTTTTTTTATAATTTTTTGTTCTGAAACATTGCAGTTTTTCAATTTCTTTTATTTCTTCATCAGTTACATACTGAAAAATAATTGATTTTATCATAAATTTCTCCTTATTTGGTGGTTAAAACAACCGATTTATATAAGATATTATACTATAATATAACTGTAAACACAAGATGTTTTCTGAAATTTATGAAAAATGTTTTATTGAAAGGAATTTTTATGATAAGAAGAGTAATAGAAATAGATGAAGAAAAATGCACAGGCTGCGGAATATGTGCTGATGCCTGTCATGAGGGAGCAATAGGAATTATTGACGGAAAAGCAAAACTTCTTCGTGATGACTATTGTGATGGCTTGGGCGACTGCCTGCCGACTTGTCCGACAAATGCAATATCTTTTGTTGAAAGGGAAGCTGCTGAATATAATGAAGCGGCGGTAAAAGAAAATATGAAAAATAAACAGGCAAAAAAGCCCGAATTTCACGGCTGTCCCGGACAGAGAATAAGACAGATGAACAGAAATCCTATTGATGATATAACACCTGTCGGAAACGTATCTGCGATACAGTCACAGCTTGGTCAGTGGCCTTGTCAGATAAAACTTGTACCAACAAACGTACCTTATTTCAATGGTGCAAAACTTCTTATAGCGGCGGACTGTACAGCTTATGCATACGGAAATTTTCATCAGGAATTTATGAAAGGCAAAATAACAATTATAGGCTGCCCTAAACTTGATGATGTTGATTACAGTGAAAAACTTACTCAGATAATAAAAAATAATGATATAAAAAGTGTTACGGTTCTTCGTATGGAAGTTCCTTGCTGCGGAGGACTTGAATATGCTGCAATGACAGCGTTAAAAAATAGCGGAAAATTTATCCCTTGGCAGGTTGTTACAATATCTGTTGATGGAAAAATTCTTGATAAATAAAAAGGAGAAATTGCTATGTTAAAAAATATCAGCAAATCAGAAGTAATGGTTTTAAAGGAACAGGTTGAATATCAGTCAGGACAGATTGTCAGCAAAACACTTGTTCAGAATGAAAACGTAAGTATAACTTTGTTTGCTTTTGATGAGGGCGAAGAAATAAGCACACACGAATCATCAGGAGATGCTTTTGTTACTTGCCTTGATGGTACAGGTAAGGTTACAATTGACGGCTTTGATTATGAACTTACAGAAGGAGAATCAATTGTTATGCCTGCAAAACACCCTCATGCAGTATACGGTCAGAAGAAATTCAAAATGATGCTTATTGTTGTATTTTAACAACGAAAGGTTGAAAATAATCGCTGTATTGGTTATTTTGATTAAAGAAGTCGAAAGATTTATTCTTTCGGCTTTTTTTGTGGGCAACATTGCACAAAACTTGTGCTAAATTGACTTAAATATACTATAACTATAACTAATACACTTGTTATAGTTTTTATCTATAGTTTACTATAACTATATGATATTGGACAAAAGTAGGATTTTGTGGTAAAATATAAACATCAAATCGAAGGAGAGAAAAGTATGAAAATGGATATACTAATTAAGGTTTGCAGATTATGCTCAGTGAGAGGACGAATGTGTTGCACAGTCTGTTGACATATGAGAGAAAAGAATAATTGAAAGATTGAAAGAATTGAAAGAAACGAAAATTTAAAATTTGAAAAAAACAAAAAATAAAAATGTTTTGTAATTACGGAGGAAAATAAAATGAAATTTACTTTTAGAAAAATAACAGCAGTTCTTGCAGCAGCAGTACTTGGAGCATCAACATTAACATTAACAGGATGCGGTTCAAAGAGCGATGATAAGGAAATTAAAGTTGGCGTTTGTGCTGGTCCTTATCAGGATATGTTCAAAGAAGCAATTCAGCCAAAGCTTGAAGAAAAAGGCTACAAGGTTGACTACGTTGAATTTTCAGACTATGTTCAGCCAAACAATGCACTTGCTGAAGGCGACGTAAATGTAAACATCTTCCAGCATTCAACTTATCTTAAAAAGTTCTGCGAAGATCACAGCCTTGACCTTACAGCGATAACAGAAGTTCCAACAGCTTCAATGGGTATATTCTCAGAAAAGTTTGACAGCCTTGATGCAATCACAGACGGTGCAGAAGTTGCAATACCAAACGATGATACAAACCTTTCAAGATCACTCAGAGTTCTTGCTCAGGCAGGTGTTTTAACACTTGATCCTGACGTTGATGCAGCAAAGGCAACAGTTGATGATATTGCTGAAAATCCAAAGAACTTAACATTTACAGAAGTTAATGCAGAAGTTTTAACATCAGTTCTTGACAGTGTTGGAATTGCAGCAATCCCTGGTAACTATGCACTTAGTGCAGGTCTTGATTTAAGTTCAGCTCTTTATAACGAAGAACTCAGCGAAGGTTATTTCAATGTAATTGCAGTTCGTACAGAAGATAAGGACAAGGATTTTGCAAAGGATATTGAATCAATTGTTCATTCAGACGACTTCAGAAATGTTATTGACGCTGACGACAGCAAATATACAGCTTTCCAGAAGCCATCAGGTTACAACGATTAATTTTTAAATTATTTAATTAAGGATATGATATATAATGATAAAATTTCAGAATGTAAATGTTTCTTTTAAACAGAACAAGAAGCTTGTTGAAGCAGTTAAAAATGTTTCATTTGATATAGAAAAAGGTTCTATTTATGGTATAGTAGGGGGAAGCGGTGCTGGCAAAAGCACCCTTCTCCGTACAGTTAATAAACTTCAGGAAACAACAAGCGGTGAAGTTTTCGTAAATGGAAAAGATATAACAAAAATAAAAGGTAAAGAATTAAGAAATTTAAGAAAAAACATAGGAATGATTTTCCAGCACTTTAATCTTGCAGAAAGCAAGACAGTTGCACAGAATATATCATTTATTCTTGAAAGTTCAGGCTGGAAAAAAGATGCAATAAATAAAAGAGTTGATGAACTTCTTGATTTCGTTAATTTAAGCGACAAGAAAAATGTTTATCCTTCACGTCTTTCAGGTGGTCAGAAACAGAGAGTTGCTATTGCAAGAGCACTTGCAAATAATACAGAAATTCTTCTTTGTGATGAACCAACATCAGCACTTGACGCTGAAACAACTGTTTCAGTTCTAGATTTGCTTGAAAAAGTAAACAGGGAACTTGGCGTAACTATAGTTATTATAACACACGAACTTGACGTTGTTAAAAGAATATGCGGCAAGGTTGCAGTTATGGACAGAGGTCAGGTTGTTGAAATCGGTTCAGTATATAAGGTATTCACAAAGCCTGAATCTGAATTCACAAAGCAGCTTATTGCCAATTCAAATAACTTTGATATTCCTGAAAGTGTACTCAAAAATATGGAAGGCGATATACTCGAACTGACATATCTTGGTCAGAATGCAGGTGAAGCTGTTCTTTCTGAAATAACAGCAGAGTATAACGTAAGATTCAATATTTTACATGGTAAAATTGAGTACATCGGCGATAAGCCTCTTGGTATACTTTATGTAAATCTCCTTGGCGATAAAGCTACAAGAGAAAAAGTAAAGAATATTTTGACTGAAAAAGTAAGTAATGTGGAGGTATTGAAAAATGCTTGATTCTATTATTGATATAAAAGGTGAAGTGCTTGAAGCACTCGGTCAGACTGCATTTATGGTTCTGACATCACTCGTTTTCGCTATAGTTCTTGGCGGACTTTTAGGACTTGTTCTTTTTGTTACATCAGATCAGTTATTTGTTAAGAATGCGGTTATCAATAAGATTGTCGGAATTATTTTAAATATTATACGTTCAGTTCCGTTCCTTATTCTTATGATTTTCCTCCTTCCGCTTTCAAAGCTTATAGTTGGTACAAAGATAGGTTCTCAGGCGGTTATAGTTCCGCTTTCCATAGCATCAATAGCATTCTTCTCACGTCTTGCTGAAGCATCATTTTCAGCAGTAAACAGAGGCGTTCTTGAAGCTTATGTTGCATCAGGTGCAAATAAATTTGCAGTTGTATTTAAAATACTTATCCCTGAAGCACTTTCATCACTCGTTAAAAATATAACAGTAACAGCTATTTCAGTTCTTGGATTCTCCGCAATGGCTGGTCTTGTAGGCGGCGGCGGTCTTGGTGACCTTGCTTACAGATATGGTTACCAGAGATACCAGACAGAAATAATGATTGTCTGCGTTGTTATTCTTATCGTGCTTGTTCAGCTTATTCAATGGCTCGGTGATACAATAGCAAGACTTGTTGATAATAAATAAAATACCATACTATATCAGTGGGATATATATAATATTTCACAAAATCACCTAAAACATATTGACATAGTAGGAATTAAGTGGTATAATAATAATCGTTGAAAGGAACAAATTCCTTGAACGATAAATCTAAAACTTCTTTCGGAGGCAATGTCATGGTGAATGTTAAAAGAATATGCTGTTGTGTACAGTTTCACGATTTAATATGTTGCAGATAGTTGATTTGATTTGATTTAATTTTGGTATTTACATAGTTTGTTGGTAATGCCGTTTGAAATAAATTATTGAAATTAAACTGTTCTGCAATTTGCAGAACAGTTTTTTATTTGCAGGAGGAAAAAATGGTCGTTGAACAGGAAAGCATAACTGCTAAACTTTGTGCATTTGCAAGAGCTTGGCATTCAATAAAATCAAAGAATAAAATTTTTGATGATTATCTTGCTTTTGATATTATGGGAAAAGAACAGTACGATGAAATGTACGATATAATCAGAAGCGGATTTGGTGAAGGAAAAAATTTCTCACCTGAAGATACAGAACAGATTATTCAGGAATATATGGCACCGATACCACTTTCACGAATAAAATTTACAGAAAATCGTTTGATGAGATTTAAAAAGAAACATGGTAAAATACAGTATGTTATATGCGGTGCAGGTTCAGATACTTTTTCATTCAGAAATAATGACCCTGATATAGAAATATTTGAAGTTGACCACCCTGATACTCAAAGAGTAAAAAAAGAGAGAATTGAAAAACTCGAATGGAAAATACCGTCAAATGTTCATTTTGTTTCAGTTGATTTTGAAAAAGAAAAAATGACGGAAAAACTTCTTGAAAATGGTTTTGACCCTGAAAAGAAAACGTTTTTCAGTATTCTTGGAGTTTCATATTATCTGACACTTCCTGTTTTTACAAACACACTTAGTCAGATTTCAGATTTATCTGCACCTGAAAGTGCACTTGTTTTTGATTACCCTGTTAAAGAGGGAGATTTTCCTCCAAGAGTAAAAAGACTTGAGGGAATAACAAGGTCGCTTGGTGAAGTTATGCGAGGCGGTTTCGATTATGGAGAAATTTCAAGAGCATTGTATTCACTTGGTTTTCAGATAGATACTTTTCTTAATGCGGAAAGTGTTCAGGAAGTTTATTTTTCAGACAGAGATGATGACTTGAGAGCGTTTGAAAATGTCAATCTGCTTTCAGCCTTATATACAGGAGGATTCGATTATGAATAAAATCGCAAGTTTTACAGTCAATCACAACACATTAAAACCTGGTATTTACGTTTCAAGAAAAGACGGAGATACAGTTACATATGACCTTAGAATGAAAAAGCCGAACGCAGGAAGCTACATTTCACCTAAGTCACTTCACACAATAGAACATCTTCTTGCAACATATGTAAGAAATTCAGAATATACAGACAGAGTAATATACGCAGGTCCTATGGGATGTCGAACAGGCTTCTATCTTATTTTAAGAGACAGCATAACAAGACAGCAGACACTTGAACTTGTGAGAAATGCATTTAAATATATTGCAGCTTTCGAGGGAGAAATTCCCGGAAATAAGCCTGAAGAATGCGGAAATTATCTTGAACACGATTTAGCTCAGGCTAAGGAAGATGCAAAAGAATATAACGAAGTTTTAAAGAATATAACAGCGGAAGATTTTGATTATTAATAAGGAGAGTTATTAAAATGAGTAAGTTTAAAAATATAAATACAGCTTTAATTCACGGCGGAATTTCACTTGATGAAAGAACAGGTGCAGTAAATGTTCCAATCTATCAGACTTCAACATTCAAGCAGGATGGACTTGGAAAAATGCGTGGTTATGAATATTCAAGAACAGGCAACCCTACAAGAGAAGCCCTTGAAGCACTTATCGCTGAACTTGAAAACGGATATGCAGGCTTTGCATTTGCATCAGGTATGGCAGCTGCAACAGCAGTTTTAAGCCTTTTAAATTCAGGTGACAAGGTTCTTATTTCAAGCAATGTTTACGGCGGAACATTCAGAGTTCTTGACAAAGTTTTCAATCATTTTGGAATTACATATAAAATTTCAGATACAGAAGATATTGCAAGCTTTGAAAAGGATATAACAGATGATGTTAAGGCAGTTTTGCTTGAAAGCCCTGCAAATCCGCTTATGACAGTAACAGATATTGCAGCCGTTTCAGAAGTTGCACACAAACATAATCTTCTTGTTATTGTAGATAACACATTTATGACACCATACCTTCAGAAACCTCTTGATTTAGGTGCAGATATTGTTATACACAGTGCAACAAAATATCTTGGCGGACACAGCGACGTTGTTGCAGGTCTTGCAGTTGTTAAAACAAAGGAACTTGCTGAAAAAATTGCATTTATTCAGAATTCGACAGGTGGCGTTCTTCCTCCATTTGATTCATTCTTACTTATAAGAGGTATCAAAACTTTAAGCGTAAGAATGGACAGACACGTTTCAAATGCAGAAAAAGCAGCTGAATATCTTGTTAACAACAAGGCAGTTAAAAATGTTTATTATCCTGGACTTAAAACAGACAAGGGTTATGAAATAAACAAAAAACAGGCACGTAACGGCGGTGTTATGATTTCTTTTGAACTCGTTGACGGATACGACATTGAAAAGTTCTTTGAATCACTGAAACTTGTTATGCTTGCTGAAAGTCTTGGCGGTGTTGAATCACTTGTATGCCACCCATCAACAATGACACACGCATCTATTCCAGAAGAAATCCGTAAAAAAGTCGGCATCACAGACGGACTTATCAGACTTTCAATAGGAATTGAAGATATAGATGATATTCTTGAAGATATAGACAACGCAATCAAGGAAAGCAAGGTGAAATAACTGATGTTCTATTATGATTCAATGCACGACCTTATAGGTAACACTCCGCTTGTTAAATTAAACAATATATGCGAAAATAAGAGTGTGAAAATATTTGCAAAACTTGAATTATATAATCCGTCAGGAAGTGTTAAAGACAGAACGGGAAAATATATGATTGAAGATGCGGAAAGAAAAGGCATTCTCAAAAAGGGAAGTACAATAGTTGAAGCAACAGCAGGAAATACAGGTCTTGGTATTGCATTTTGTGCATTGAACAAAGGATATAAAGTTATATTTGTTGTGCCTGAAAAGTTTTCAATTGAAAAGCAGACTTTAATGATGGCGTTAGGTGCTGAAATTGTAAATACACCACGTGAGGGCGGAATGCTTGGTGCAGTTGCAAAAGCGGAAGAAATAAAGGCACAGATACCAAATTCCGTTTCACTCGGACAGTTTAAAAATATGAGTAACCCTCTTGCACATTATGAAACAACCGGAAAAGAAATATATGAAGGTCTTGACGGAAACATCGATTATATTGTTGCAGGTGCAGGAAGTGGCGGAACATATTCAGGTGTTCTGAAATATGCAAAAGAACAGAATAGCAATATAAAGGGTGTTCTTGCTGACCCTGTAGGTTCTACAATGGGCGGTGGCGAACACAGCGACTACAATATCGAAGGTATTGGAAACGATTTTATAGCCGATACAATGGATATGAACCTCGTCGATAAAGTTATAAAAATAACAGATGATGAAGCTTTTGATATGTCGAGAAAGCTTGCTTCTGAAGAGGGAATTATAGCAGGTTCTTCATCAGGTGCAGCAATGGCAGCAGTTATAAAACTCAGCAGGGAAGTTGAAAACGTGAATATAGTTACAATTTTTCCTGACAGAGGCGACAGATATTTCAGTGCAAATCTTTATAAATAATAAAAAAACAGGGTGCAGAAAATGCACCCTGTTTTTATTATCCAAAAACATAATATCCGTCTTTTTCTTTAATAACAAGAATTTCGTTGTCGGTTAAAATATATTGTTCTGAATCTCCGTTTACTTCCGCAACGATTGAAAAATAAACATCATAAAGATTTTCAGCGTTGTTTTTCAAATTATTATAAAATTCATCGCCAAAAATATCTTTGTACAAATCAATATTTGCATCAAGGTCATCACTTTGACCTTTTGAAAATTCTATTTCGGTTATTTTAAAAGAAGCATCTGATTTTTCAGTTTTGTCTGTCGGGAGATATGAAGCAGCACTTTGAAGAAGTTTGTCATAAAGTTCGTTAAAGACTTCTTTGAAATCATAAGAATATTTTTCTTCAAGCATTGCATTCATTTTTTCGTAGTATTCAGGATAGATTGATTCTTTATACAAATCAAAATCCTTTGATTCAATGGCATAAAAATATTTCTCAACTGCCAATGCACAATCTTTGTCGATAACAGTGTTATCATATTCAAGATGATAATGTTCACCGTTTATATCTTTATTTTCAGTGGTTTCCTCTGATCTCTTTGAGTTATTAGAAGTTGTGCAGCTGCATAAAACAGCTGCACATAAGAGAACAGGGAAAAGCTTAAATAATTTCATCAGCTTTCTCCGTAATATTCAATTAATTCTTCGCACGCATCTTTGCACGCTGGTTATTATTTAAAATTCTCTTTCTGATACGAAGTGACTTTGGAGTAACTTCAAGAAGTTCATCATCAGCAAGGAATTCAATGCAGTCTTCCATACTTAAAATTGTTGGAGGGATAAGTCTTAAAGCATCATCACTACCGCTTGAACGTGTGTTTGTGAGGTGCTTTTTCTTGCATACGTTAACGTTCATATCTTCTGATTTAGGTGACTGACCAACAACCATACCTTCGTATACAGGAGTACCTGCACCAATAAAGAGAGTACCTCTTTCCTGAGCGTTGTAAAGACCATATGTAACAGCTTCACCGGTTTCAAAAGCAACGAGAGAACCTGTTTTTCTTCTTTCAATTTCACCTTTGAAAGGAGCATATCCTTCAAATATACTGCTCATAATTCCTTCGCCCTTAGTGTCTGTTAAGAATTCACTCTTGTAACCGAAAAGTCCTCTTGACGGAATAAGGAATGTAAGACGTGTTCTGTTGCCCTGTGGGTGCATTTCCTGAAGTTCAGCTTTACGAGTACCCATCTTTTCCATAACGTTTCCTACGCTTTCAGCCGGCACGTCAATAAGGAGTCTTTCGATAGGTTCGTACTTCTTGCCTTCAATTGTTTTGTAAAGAACTCTTGGAGTTGAAACACCGAGTTCATAACCTTCTCTTCTCATATTTTCAATAAGAATTGAAAGGTGCATTTCGCCACGTCCGCAAACTCTGAATGAATCAGTTGAATCTGTGTCTGAAACTCTGAGAGAAACGTCCTTTAAAAGTTCACGGTAAAGTCTTTCACGAAGCTGACGTGAAGTAACGAATTTACCTTCCTGACCTGCAAACGGGCTGTCGTTTACAGAGAAAGTCATTTCAACTGTTGGTTCACTGATTTTTGTAAACGGAAGAAGTTCAGGATTTTCAACATCACAGATTGTATCACCAATTGTGATATTTTCAATACCGCTTATCCATACAATATCACCGACAGTTGCTTCTTTAACAGGAACACGAAGAAGTCCCTGAATCTGGAGAAGTGAAACAATTTTTGATTTATATATTTCATCAGGATTATGGTAGTTGCCTACTGCAACATTTTGATTTACTGCAATATGACCTCTTTCAATTCTGCCGATACCAATTCTGCCAACATATTCGTTATAGTCGATAGAAGAAACAAGCATCTGTAAAGGACCGTTTTCATCACCCTTAGGAGGGTCAATATAATTTAAAATTTTATCAAAGAGAGGAACGAGGTTTTCGCCTTCTTTGTATGGATCTTCTGAAGCTGTACCTGCTCTGCCTGAACAATAGAGGATAGGGCTGTCGAGCTGTTCATCGTTTGCATCAAGATCAAGGAGAAGTTCAAGAACTTCATCACCGACTTCATCAAGTCTTGCATCAGGCTTATCTATTTTATTTACAACAACAATAATTTTAAGTCCGAGTTCAAGTGCTTTTGAAAGAACGAATCTTGTCTGAGGCATAGGACCTTCAGCAGCATCAACAAGGAGTATAACACCGTCTACCATATTAAGAACACGTTCAACTTCGCCGCCGAAATCAGCGTGTCCAGGAGTATCGATAATGTTTATTTTAACATTATTATACATAACGGATGTATTTTTTGCAAGGATTGTAATACCTCTTTCTCTTTCAAGGTCATTTGAGTCCATAACTCTGTCGGCAACTTCCTGATTATCTCTGAATACGCCGCCCTGTTTGAGCATTTCATCAACAAGTGTTGTTTTACCATGGTCAACGTGAGCGATAATTGCGATATTTCTCAAATCTTCTCTTATCATTTTCTTTTTTCCTCCCGAAAACAGCATATTAGCGTGGGTTTGTATACAGTTATACATTATATGATATATTATATTAAAATTGCACATAATGCATATAAACACAAAAAACTCCTGCATTTCTCATGCAGGAGATTCTGGTGGGAGAAGATGGATTCGAACCATCGAAGCATTACGCAACAGATTTACAGTCTGCCCCATTTGGCCACTCTGGAATTCTCCCTCTGATTGCATCATTTTGTCGTTAAGACAAAAATATGGAGCTGGTGGACGGACTTGAACCCCCGACCTGCTGATTACAAATCAGCTGCTCTACCAACTGAGCTACACCAGCTTCTATAATTAGAAATATTAAATTAAAATGGTGGGAGAAGATGGATTCGAACCATCGAAGCATTACGCAACAGATTTACAGTCTGCCCCATTTGGCCACTCTGGAATTCTCCCGATTCTGCAAGAAATCTTGTCATAAGACAAAAATATGGAGCTGGTGGACGGACTTGAACCCCCGACCTGCTGATTACAAATCAGCTGCTCTACCAACTGAGCTACACCAGCTTCTTGCAAAAGAAACAATTTTATCTTTCAAAAGAAAGATATGGTCGAGGCGACAGGACTCGAACCTGCGGCATCTTGGTCCCAAACCAAGCACTCTACCAAACTGAGTTACGCCTCGTTTAATTCGTCAAGTTTGAATCATAAATTCAATTCATAAAACAGGAATCGTTCTCTCTGACGTATGTTCATTATGACTTGAATTATCTCGATTCTTAGCGGTTTTTCACTCTGTTTTGTGTCCGCCGTGTCACTCAACGAATATTATTATATCACAAACAAACTCATTTGTCAAGCGTTTTTTCAAAAAAAATAAAATTTTTTTTTGAAATCTGAAAAAACACCTGTTTTTAGCTGATTTTATGCAGTAACAATTTTATATTTGTCGTCAATTTTCAAGATAAATATGTTCTGATTCGTTTTTTCGTACTCTTCACCGCCTGCACTTACAGTAAAAGCAAGTGTAAGTTTTGCACTTTCGGTTACTTTTTTCGAGTAGTCTTCGTTTGTTAAATCTGAAAGAAGCTGGATTATATCTTTTGCACCTGATGTATCTTCATCATTATCAAAATCAGTTATGCTTATGAGTTTAATATTAAAATTATCGCCCGACTGATTTTTAATTCCATTGTAAAGTGCATCAAGGAAAGACTGTTCGTCATAATTTTCAGAAGAGTAAACATCATTTATAAGATAACTCTGGTATTCTTCTATAGTAACAGTCTTGTAGAGTTCAAGATTTTTTGTCTGAACAGAATAGAAGTAGTCTGCAACCGAAGATGCAATATCATTTGTGATAAATCTGCTGTCATACTCCATCGGAAGAGAAAAACTTTCGTCATCGTCGTGAACAACATCGCCATAGTTCTGGTCTGCCTCTTCAAAATTGTATGTTTCGTTGGCATCATCTTTTTTATTGTTTGATGAGCAGCCTGCAAAAGAGCACATAACGGCACATACTGCAATCAAAGAAATTAATTTGATTTTCATAAAAAGAACCTCCATTTAATTTAATATGATTATTATACCACAGTTTCAATACAAATGCAAGAATTTTGATATATTTTATTTTTTAGTTGTGATATAATAGACTCACAACATGAGATATAGAACCGGTTATATATTAAATTCATAATAATTAAACGATTGACTTAGAAACAAAGTAGAGTATGAGGTAATTAATATGGCATTTAATAAAGGTTTTATTTTTGGTACAGCATCAGCTTCCTATCAGGTTGAAGGTGCGTATAATGAAGATGGTAAAGGTTTAAGCATCTGGGATGTTTTCAGTAGAGAAACAGGAAATGTTGCACATGGTGAAACAGGCGACGTTGCGTGCGACCATTACCACAGATACAAAGAAGATGTTGCAATCCTGAAAAAACTCGGGATTAAAAATTACAGATTTTCTATCAGCTGGACAAGAATCTTCCCTGATGGTACAGGTAAAGTGAATCCGGCAGGTTTGAAATTCTATTCAGATCTCGTTGATGAACTTCTTGTGAACGGAATTGAGCCTTATGTAACAATTTTTCATTGGGATTATCCTTATGAACTTTATAAAAAAGGCGGTTGGTTGAATGATGATTCACCTGAATGGTTCCTTGAATATGCAAAAGTTGTCGTTGATGCTTTATCAGACAGAGTAAAGAACTGGTTTACAATTAATGAACCACAGTGCTTTATAGGTCTTGGTTTCTGGACAGGTGCTCATGCTCCTTTCTTAAAAACATCAGATAGAGATCTTATAATAATGACAAGAAATGTTATGCTTGCACATGGTCTTACAGTTAAGTATATCAGAGAGAACGCTAAAACAACTCCTAAGGTAGGTTTTGCACCTATAGGACCTGTTTTTGTTCCTGAAAATGATACACCTGAAGCTGTTGAAGCTGCAAAAGAAAAGACATTTAAGCTTACAAAACTCAATATGTTTTCAATTTCATGGTGGAGTGATCCGATTATACTTGGAAAATTCCCTGAAGAAGCTTATGAACTTTTCGGCGATAAGATGGATATTTTCTCAGAAGAAGATTTCAAAACAATCGCACAGCCGCTTGACTTTTATGCATCTAACATATACTATAATGATTTTGATCAGCCTGTTGACCCTATGGGATATGAACAGGGGGCTTATATTGGAAGCCCGAGAACAGCTAACGGCTGGCCTATAACACCTGATGTAATGTATTGGGCACCAAAGTTCTTATATGAACGTTATGGTTTACCTATAATTATTTCAGAAAATGGTATGGCTGCACTTGACTGGGTAGCACTTGACGGAGGAGTCCACGATCCAAACAGAATTGATTATATGGAAAGATATTTGAATGCACTTGAAAAGGCATCTGATGAAGTTCCTGTAATAGGTTATTTCTATTGGTCAATCCTTGACAACTATGAATGGAGCTGTGGATATGATATGCGTTTCGGACTTGTTTTTGTGGATTACAGAACACAGGAAAGAACAATTAAAGACTCCGGATATTGGTATTCTGAATATATAAAAAAGAAGACCAATAATTAATTAAGCTTTTTTCAATTCTTTTTCTTATACCTTTAAAAATCGGGAATTCCACGCTGTGCACGGCGTGGTTTTCTCGTTATATACGTTTTTTTGCACCGCATTGCCACTTTTACATATAATAAAAAGAGGTGGTTTAATGGGTGCTGTAATTTTTTATATACTCCTTTTGGCTGTTTCAATTGGAATTTTTGTTTTAACTTATAAAATGGAAAAAGATAATATAAATCAAATTAAGGCAGATATAATAATTTATATCGATGACAGCGACGGAAACGCAGAAAAAAAGTTGAAAGAATTTTTTTCACAAAGTTTCTGGTTTAATATGACTGAAAGTGATTGTATTTTTTTATTTAACGTAACAAAATCACCTGAAACAGAGGAGTTATGCAGATATTATGAGAAAAAATATCCAAATATAAAAATATGGGAATAAATCAGTTGATTTTTTCGCAAAAATATAGTATAATGTAAAGTGAGAAATTTTTGAAAGAGAGGACGATATTATGCCTGAAGAAGAAAAAAGAAATCTTCATATAGAGGGAACTGTTGAAAATGTACTTTACAGAAATGAACTCAACGGCTATATTGTCCTTGACCTTAATTCAAATGATACTCTTATAACTGTTACAGGTGAACTTGGTGATATTGAAGAGGGCGAACAGCTTTGTCTTGAAGGCTGGTATGAGGAACATATACGTTTCGGAACACAATTTCACGCAGTTTACTGTGAAAGAAAATTTCCCGAATCACTGTCAAATATAAGAAAATATCTTGAAAGCGGTGTCATTAAGGGAATAGGTCCTGCAATGGCTAAAAAAATTGTTGATGTTTTCGGAACAGATACCTTGAGAATTATGGAACAGGAACCCGAAAAATTAACGATGGTAAAGGGAATTTCACCTAAAAAATGTGATGATATTGCAAATGAAGCGAAAAAACTTTTTGCACTTCGTTCGATAAGTACGTTTCTTTCGGAATATAAAATACGTTCGCAATACGCAATGAGAGCATTTCAGGCTTTCGGTTGTGATGCTCTTTTGATGATAAAAGAAAATCCGTATATACTTTGTGATGATTCGGTTGAACTTGATTTTTTTAAGGTTGAACCCATTGCAAAAGATATGAAAATACCAATAAATTCCGATAAAAGAATACTTGCTGCAATAAAAAGTATTTTAAAGAGAAATACTTACGAAGGACATACCTGTCTGCCGCTTGAAAGTGTGCAGAAAATTGCGGCATCAAAGCTTGATATTGCTGAATCTGATTTTTACGATACATATAATGATTCATTAAAAGAACAGAAACTTTATCAGATAGTTATTGATGATATTGAATATGTTTATCTTCCTGAATATTATTTAGCCGAAATATTTATTGCCGACAGAATACAGGTTTTAATTGACTTTCAAAATCCTAAAACAATAGATTTAAAATCTGTTATAGATAAAGAACAGGAACAAGAAGGTATTGTTTACGATGACGTTCAGCGTGAAGCGATAACAGCGGCACTTTCAAAAAATGTTATGATTATAACAGGCGGACCCGGCACAGGTAAAACAACAACTCTTAATGCAATTATTTCGATATATAAAAAGAAAGGCTTTACCGTTATGATCGCAGCACCAACAGGAAGAGCTGCCAAAAGAATATCAGATCTAACTGGGTATAATGCAAAGACTATTCATCGTCTGCTTGAAGTTGAATTTGATAAGTCAGGCAGATTGTCTTTCAAACACAACGAGAGAGACCCTCTGCAATGCGATGTGCTTATACTTGACGAAATGTCTATGGTTGACACACTGCTCTTTGAAAAGCTTCTGAGGGCTGTCAGAATGGGTTGTAAAATAATAATGGTTGGAGATGTCAGTCAGCTTCCGTCAGTTGGTGCAGGAAATCTTTTAAAAGACCTTATAACAAGCGAAAAAGTTCCTTATGTTTCGCTTCAAAAGATTTTCAGACAGTCACAGCAAAGCCTTATAGTTACCAATGCACATAGGATTTTGAATGGAGAAAATCCTGTTTTAGATAATAAAAAAGGAGATTTTTTCTTTTTTCAGCGTCTTGATGCAAAGCAGGCATCGGAACTTATAATTGAACTTGCAAGCAAGCGTCTGCCAAAGGCGTACGGCTATTCAAGCGTTGATGATATTCAGATAATAACACCAACAAGAAAAGGTCAGCTTGGTGTTCAGGAGATGAACAAGGCACTTCAGGAAGTAATCAATCCTCCGTCGCATTTAAAACCTGAAATAAAAACCGTTATGTATACTTTCCGTGAGGGCGACAAAGTTATGCAGACAAAAAACAATTACGATATATTGTGGAAAAAAGGCGGAGAAACAGGCAAAGGCGTTTTCAATGGTGATATTGGAAAAATAATTTCAATAGATAAAAAACAGCATATTGTTTCAATAGATTTTGATGGCAGAATAGTTCCTTATCCGCTTCAGTTTTTGCCGCAGGTCGAACTTGCATATGCAATAACGGTTCATAAAAGTCAGGGTAGTGAATTTGATGTTGTTATTATACCTGTACTTGATTCTTATGAAAAATTATGTGACAGAAATCTTTTGTATACAGCCATAACAAGAGCTAAAAAAATGCTTATTCTTGTGGGTTCACAAAATGAAATATTTAAAATGGCATCAAATGTGAAAAAGCAAAAAAGATTTACTTGCCAGAGATATATTCTTGAGAAGGGTTCAAATGCAGTTGAAATGGAGATTGATATATAAATATGCGGCGGACCTTATATACACAAACAGATGTCCGTGTTGTAATGAATTTATAAAATGGAATGAACTTATCTGCGAAAAATGCAGAAAAGAACTTATTCCAGACGAGGCTGAAAGGTGTCCGAAATGTCATAAACTTATTGATTCATGCATTTGTTCGCTTGGTACTGAATTTGATAAAGTATTTTTTGTTACTGATTATTCAGGTGCTGCAAAACAAGGAATATACAGCCTGAAAGATTCCTGCGGTCTTAATTTTGCTGAATACTGCGGAAAAGAACTCGGCAGAAAAATCCTTGAAGAAAAATATTTCCATGCGGATTATATTATTCCTGTTCCTATGCGAAAAAAGAAAAAATATCAGCGTGGATATAATCAGGCGGAAAAAATTGCAGAAGCAATAAGAGATGTTACAGGTGTGCCTTTAAATAAAAATATTGTTTATAAAAATAAAAAAGTCAAAGATGTTACTCAGCATTCTCTTGGTGCAAAAGACAGACTTGAAAATGCTGAAAAAATATATAAAATAAAAGATGTTGATTTAACAGGAAAAAATATCATTATCTGCGATGATGTTATGACAACAGGAAGCACAATAAACACCATAAGCAGACTTTTAAAAGAGAATGGTGCGGAAAAAATATATGCAGCAGTTATTGCTGTAACAAATAAAAGAAAAGAGGAATGATAAAATGGGAGCAACAGATATAGGAATAGATCTTGGAACTTCAAATATTGTAATGGCGATGGGTAAAAAAGGTGTTGTACTTAGTGAACCATCTGTTATAGCATATAATACCAAAACAGAAAAAGTAATAGCTGTGGGACAAGATGCATATAATATGATAGGAAAGAATCCTGAATATATTGAAATAGTAAGACCATTATCATGCGGAGTTATTTCAGATGATGAAATGACACAGTGTCTTATCAAAGAATTTATATATAAGGTAACAGGAAAACAGCTTGTAAAACCTCGTATTGTTATATGTGTTCCGTCATTTATTACTGATGTTGAAAAGAGAGCAGTTGTTGAAGCTGCAATGGGTGCAGGTTCAAGAAAAGCATATTTAATTGATGAACCAATTGCCGCAATGATAGGTGCAGGTGTTGACATTGCAAAAGCAAAAGGTCATATGGTTGTCGATATAGGCGGCGGCACAACTGATGTTGCAATAGTTTCGATGAACGGACTTGTTACCTCAAAGTCGGTAAAAACAGCAGGAAACAGAATAGATGAAGCTATAATACGATATATTCAGAGCAAATACAAGCTTCTTATTGGTCAGCAGACAGCAGAAAAGATAAAGATAGAGCATACAAATTTATATACACCGACAGGTGACAAAAAAATTGTTGTAAGCGGAAGAAATCTTTTAAGAGGCTTGCCTGAAAAAATTTACATTTCCGAAAATGAATTGTTTACTGCAATGGAAGCGGAAATATTTGATATTATGGAAGTTATAAGAGAAGTTCTTGAAGAAACTCCACCTGAACTCGTTGGCGATATTTATGAAAACGGAGTTCTTTTAACAGGCGGCGGTGCATTGCTTGGCGGTTTCAAGGAACTTATAAGAAGAACCTTAGGTGTTAAGGCAGTCGTTGCAGATGATGCGATAAACTGCGTTGCAAAGGGAACAGTTATAGCTTTCAGAAAAATAAACAATCTCCTTGAAGGAATGGAAAACATTGCGGTTTATCAGTATCATTATTGATATACAGAAAGGAAGTTTAACATTATGGAAAAGATGATGGTATATAATCTTCGTGAATTTGATGAAAGAGAATTTTTTACAAAATACGGAAAAGAATGCGGTTTTGAAATAGTTTCAACATCGGATTCGCCGTCACTTGAAAATGCATATCTTGCGAAAGACTGCAAATATGTCAACATCATAACAACACCGATAAATGAAGAACTTATGAAAAAGTTTGCCGAAAATGGTATGAAATATCTTGTTACACGAACTATCGGATATGACCATATCGACCTTGAAGCGGCAAAAAAATATGGTGTAAAAGTTGCAAATGCACCATATGGTCCTGATGGTGTTGCAGAATATTCAATAATGATGATGCTTATGTGCATAAGAAATATGAAGTCAATAATGCACAGATTTATGGGGCAGGATTTTACTTTAAAAGGACTCATAGGTGGAGAACTTTCTTCTATGACAGTCGGAGTTATCGGCACAGGAAGAATAGGTGCGAGAGTTTGCGAAATGCTTTCGGGATTTGGCTGTAAAGTTCTTGCATATTCTGAATTTAAAAGTGAAAAAGCGGAAAAATATGCTGAATATGTTGATTATGAAACACTTCTTAAAAATTCAGACGTTATAACTTTACACGTTCCGCTTACAGAAAAAACTCAGCATATGATTGGAAAAAAAGAAACTGAACTTATGAAAAATGGTGTTGTTATAGTCAATACTGCAAGAGGTGCATTGATTGATACAGAAGCGGCTGTTTCGGCACTTAAATCAGGAAAAATTGGTGCAATGGGACTTGATGTTGTTGAAAATGAGTCATCACTTTTCTATTATGATTTAAGAGAAGAAATAATCGACCACGAAGGACTTTATATGCTTCGCAGTTTTCCAAATGTTATAATGTCGCACCATATGGCTTTTTATACAAGACAAGCTGTTGAAACTATGGTTGCAGTTTCAATGAAAGGTGCGGAAGCTGATAAAAACGGCGAAAAAAATAACTGGCAGGTAAATTAATTTGATTAAGGAAATAAACAAAGATGTGTTTTTTCTTTCGCAAAAATGCGAAGATATGACGCAGGAAGATTCATATATGATACAAGACCTTAAAGACACATATGAAAGTAATATTGAAATATGTGTCGGAATGGCGGCAAATATGATAGGCTATAAGAAAAATATGATTATAGCCAATACATCAAAAGGCATAAAAATAATGCTTAATCCTGTTATTGAAAAAACATATGGAAATAAATATAAAACAAAAGAGGGTTGTCTTTCACACGACGGAGAAAGAGAAACTGAAAGATATGAGAAAATAAAAGTTTCATATCTTGATGAAAATTTCAAAAAACGCATAGGAACATTTTCGGATTTTGATGCACAGATAATACAACACGAAATTGACCATTGCGGCGGTATAATAATATGAGTGAATTTGAAATTTTATATAAAGATAAAAATGTTGTTGTGTGCATAAAGCCTTCAGGAGTTTCATCTCAGACAGACGGAGATGAAAAGAATATGCAGGATTTTTTTGAAGAAAAAATCTATTGTGTTCACAGACTTGACAGGGAAGTTTCAGGAGTTATGGTTTATGCATTGAATCAAAAATCGGCGGCTGAACTTTCAAGACAAATTCAAAACGGAACATTTGAAAAGGAATATGCGGCAATTGTGCATGGAAAACCTGTTGAAAACGAAGGGATTTTTGAAGATATTCTTTTTAAAGACTCAAGAAAAAACAAAAGTTTTGTTGTTAAGCGTGAAAGAAAAGGAACTAAAAAAGCAAAGCTTTCATATAAAATTATATCTTCAAAAAATGAACTGACGCTTGTTGAAATAAAGCTTTATACAGGCAGAACCCATCAGATAAGAGTGCAATTTGCATCAAGAAAAATGCCGCTTTTTGCCGACAAAAAATATGGCGGAAAAGACAGCGGAAAAATTGCACTTTTTTCAAAAAAGATAAAATTCAATAATATTAAAACAGGTGAACCAATGGAATTTTCACATAGTTTACCAAAAGAATTTCCTTGGGACATTTTTGAATAACAAAAGCAGGCAGATAAATCTGCCTGCTTTTTTATTTCATATTTTTATAAGACATTAATCATTCGCCCATAATCAATGCGGCATATTCACAAATAATTGCAACTGCATCTTTTGCATCTACAGCACCGTCTTTGTTATAATCACCATATTCAGCGATCCACTGGTAATTTTCAACTTTGCTTTCTTCTGAAGTAAGTGAAGCGGCATAATATTTAAGTACAGCAACTGCGTCCTTTGAGTCTATCTGCTTATCACCATTTACATCACCGAGAGACGGCTCTGGATCAGGTTCAGGAACTACTTCAACAGGATGAGCCTTGTCATATGCTATTTCTATTGCTTTGCGATATGCCGCAGCTCTGTTAGTGTCAATAGTTTTATAATACTCATCAACAGCATCAATATCAAAATCGCCTGTGTAACCAAAATGCTTATCTGCATCATATTCAAGAATGTAGACAACATCTCTTGTATCAAGGTAGCCGTCTTTGTTTAAATCAAGAGATTCAGCTTTAGCATCATCTATCTTATTTTCGTCCTTGATGATTTTTGTTAATTCGGCTCTGTGAGCATCAATATCTTTTTCTTCAAAGTTCGGTCTTTTTGTTATAACAACTGCATAAGCGTGCTGAAAATCGAAAGCATCATTGTAATCAACTACGCCATCACCATTGAAATCACCCTTTAAATATGTTTCTTCAGCGTTTGCGGTTACAGTAGCTGTGCCAACTGATGCAATCATTGTAATTGCAGAAACTAATGAAATTATCTTTTTCATATGCATCACCTTTTCCTTTAAATTTATTTTCTTTTACCAAATGCAGGGTATTTGCCTAACCCTTGTATATATTGTAAACCTTACACGAAAAAATGTCAATAGTTTTTTTTTTTTTGTTACAATAACCAAAAGCAGACAGAAAATCCTGTCTGCTTTTATTTTTATTGTATATAATTACTTAATTTCTTCAACTTTCATCATATTAGTTGTACCACTGCAACCAAGAGGAATGCCGGCTGTTATAACGACTAAATCGCCTTGAGAAGCAATCTGGAGGTCAACCGCTTTTTCTGCGGCAGCTTTGAAAAGTGCATCTGTGCTGTCTTTGTAGTCGAGCATAACAGGAGTAACGCCCCAGCTCAAGTTCATTTGTCTGAAAACTTTTTCGGAAGTTGTGCATGAAATAATAGGGGAGTATGGTCTGAATTTTGAAATCAGTCTTGCAGTACCGCCTGTTTCAGTAACTGTAACAATTGCCTTTGCATCAAGGTCATGTGCAGTTGTAACTGTTGCGTGTGCAATAGCATCTGCAACGCTTCCGCTGTATTCAATTTTTCTTGCTGAAAGAAAATGTTTATAGTCGATATTTTTTTCAGTTGTCTTTGCAATTCTGTCCATTGTTTCAACAACTTCAACAGGATATTTACCTGCGGCAGTTTCACCTGAAAGCATAATAGCACTTGTACCATCGTAAATAGCGTTTGCAACGTCAGTAATTTCTGCTCTTGTAGGTCTTGGATTTTCAATCATAGATTCAAGCATCTGTGTTGCTGTGATGACTTGCTTGCCTGCTCTGAAGCCTTTTGTGATAAGTTCTTTCTGTATTGATGGAATCTGTTCAAACGGAATTTCAACGCCCATATCGCCTCTGGCAACCATTATACCATCTGCTGTTTTAAGTATTTCATCGATATTATTTACACCATCACGGTTTTCAATCTTTGCAATTATTCTAACATCTGACCAGCCGAGTGTCTGAGTGTATCTTCTTAAATAATCAATATCAGCACCTGAACGAACAAAACTTGCGGCAATAAAATCAAATCCGAGTGAAGCACCGAATTCAAGATCATTTTTATCCGATTCACTAAGATAAGGCATAGAAAGGGTGACATCAGGAACATTTATACCTTTGTTGTTTGAAAGTTTTCCGCCATGAATAACTTTGCATATGATGTTGTTTCTTTTAACAGCCTCAACTTTAAGTTCAATAACACCATCATTTATAAGAATAGTTGTTCCTGCATGAACATCAAGCGGAAGATTTTTATATGAAATACTTCCTATTTCTTTTGTACATGGAATGTCTTCTGTTGTGAGAGTATATGTATCGCCGTCTTCGATGTAAACAGGCTTGTCATCAACAAATTTTCCGAGTCTTATTTCAGGACCTTTTGTATCCATAAGAGTTGCAACAGGAAGATGAAGATCTTCTCTTATTCTTACAACCTGTTCAAATCTTTCTTTATGCTGTTCATATGTGCCGTGTGAAAAATTGAATCTTGCAACATTCATACCACTAAGCATCATATTTTTTAAAATCTCGTCATCGTTATTTGCAGGTCCAAGCGTGCATACTATTTTTGTTTTTCTCATTTTCAATACTCCTTTTGTAAATATTTAAATTTGCGGACTATGTAAAACATCTCTGATACTAAAATATCATGATGTAACTACCTTTAATTTTGCAAAACCTGCCATAATTTTGCGTGTTCCCGAATTGTCGAAACTTACTTCAAGAAGCAGGTCATTTCCCATAGGTTTTGATGTAAGTATAATACCCCTGCCGAATTTTCTATGTTCAACAGTCGTTCCGACAGTTAATTTTTCAAGATAATCTTTATCATTTGAAGGTGATGAAAAAGATTTATAATCAGAAATTTTATTTTTCTTTTCGGAAGAATTATTTTTAAAACCTTTCATTTCAATAAGGTTTTTATCTATTTCACAAAGAAACTGAGATGGTGAATGTGATTCGCATCTGCCGAAAAGTCTTCTCATTTTCGTTGTTGTTATTGTAAGTTCTTCTTTTGCTCTTGTTATTGCAACATATGCAAGACGTCTTTCTTCTTCAATTTCTTTTGTGCTGAAAGAACTTCTCATACTCGGAAAAATCCCGCTTTCCATAGCTATTATGAAAACATTTTTAAATTCAAGTCCTTTTGAAGAATGAATTGTCATAAGACTTACGCAGTCGCCCGTTTCCTGATAATTATCAACATCTGTATAAAGAGAAATTTCTTCAAGAAATCCCTCAAGCGATGGTTCTTCACTTTCTTCACAATATGTGTTTATTGAAGTTTTAAGTTCATATATATTTTCAAGACGTTCAAGCCCCTCATCACCAAGAAGTTCCATAGCAGTTTTATATCCTGTTTTCTTGATAATCAGGTCAATAATATCAGACAAAACAAAGTCTTTTTCAGATAAATTATATCTTAATTCAACTATTGTCTGTGCGAAACTTTTAAGATTTTTTGACCTTTTTGAAAGTGCAGGATATTCGTCGGCATGAAGCATTATTTCAATATATGAAATACCAAGGTCTCGGCTTATCTGGTCAATAAGGTTGACAGTACTTTCACCAATGCCTCTTTTAGGTTCGTTTATAATTCTTGTCATACGTATATTATCCCAGTCATTTACTATTACGCTGAGATATGCAATCATATCACGTATTTCTTTTCTGTCGTAGAATCTTAAACCACCATATATTTTATAAGGTATCTTCTGGAAAAATGCGTGTTCAATTGAATTTGAAAGTGCATTCATTCTGTAAAGAACAGCAAAATCCGAGTATGAAGCACCCTTTTCAACTTCATTTTTGATAGTAGCGGCAATATAATTTGCCTCTTCTTCTTCATCTGATGCAGTATACCAGATTATTTTTTTGTCGGAAGTTTTATCTGTAAAAAGAGTTTTTGATTTTCTGTTTGAATTATTTTTAATAACAGAATTTGCAGCATCAAGAATTGTTTTTGTAGACCTGTAATTCTGTTCAAGTTTTATTGTGCGGCAATTTGGAAACTGCTTTTCAAAGCTTAAAATATTTTCAATTGTCGCACCTCTGAAACTGTAAATACTCTGGTCATCATCACCAACAACGCAAAGATTTTTATATTTTTCAGAAAGCATTGAAATAAGTTTGTACTGAGCAATATTTGTATCCTGATATTCATCAACAAGAATATATTTGTATTTAAACTGATATTTTTCAAGTATGTCAGGAAATTTTTCAAAAAGTTCAACTGTTTTAAAAAGCAGGTCATCAAAGTCGAGTGCATTTGCTTCTTTTAATCGTTGCTGATAATATTCATAAATTTGACCTATAATACGCTGTTTATAAGGGTCATACACATATTTATTATTATCAGATTCAATAAATTCTTTTGGTGAAACAAGGTCGTTTTTTGCAAGGCTTATTATGTTTAAAACAGATTTTACAGGAAAATTTTTCTGGTCAATATTAAGTTCCTTTATACAGTTTTTCATAAGTCTTTTTGTGTCGTCTGTATCATAAATTGTAAAATTGGAATTGAATCCAAGTGCATCAATTTCAAAACGAAGAATTCTTGCACAAGCTGAATGGAAAGTTGATGCATTTATATTTTGTGCAATATCGCCGAGTTTATTTGAAAGACGGCTTTTGAGTTCGCCTGCCGCTTTATTTGTAAAAGTAATTGCCAAAATATTCCAAGGTCTTACAGGATTTTCAGAAATTCCGTAAGCAATTTCACTTATATCAACTTCTTCACCGTTCAGATATTCATAAATAAGTTCCTTTGTGTTGTCGTCAACATAATCTGATTGTGAATTGTAGGCATCACCAAAAAGAATCATATTTACAATTCTGTTTACAATAACAGTTGTTTTTCCGCTTCCTGCACCTGATAAAACAAGCAAAGGACCATTAATATGTAAAACAGCCTGAAGTTGCTGGGGATTCAATGATGAAAAATAGTAGTTCAGAAAAGTTTGTTTAATATTGTCCATAAAATTCCTTTCAATATATAGAAATCAATTTAAAAAAATACTTATTCAATGAAAAAGTATAGAATATCAGGCTCTCCTTCTAAGGAGAGCTGTCAGCTTTAGCTGACTGAGAGGTTATTTCAGAACGAATAAGATATATTTTTGTTTGAATTTGTTAGTTAAGCTAACCTCTCCGAGCGGCTTCGCCGCCCACCTCTCCTTAAAAGGAGAGGCTTTAATTTGAAAATTGACCTTAATACTTTCAATGAGGCATTAAAAATATTTTTTTTCAATATCTGAAATATCTATGCGAAAAGTTTTTCCATTAAGATAGCTTACAGACATATTTTCATCAGGTTCAAACGATAATTCATATGCCCTTAAAACCTGATTTTTTTCTTTATATTTAAGATTTATTTTTGAATTTCCGTATTTGCCGTCACCTAAAACAGGATGACCGATATGTGCAAGAACTGCCCTTATCTGGTGTTTTCTTCCTGTTATAAGGTTTATTTCAACAAGGGAAAGATTTCCATTTGATTTTAAAACTTTATATTCCGTAAGGGTTTCTTTTGAATTTTCAAAAGGAATATCAGATATTTTGACTTTGTTTCCCGATGAAACAGAGTGGTAATTTTTTAGAAGTCCGCTTTTATTTTTTAAATTTCCAATGCATACAGCAACGTATTTTTTATGTATTTTATTTTCACGTATACATTGATTTATTTCTCTTAAACTTGCTGCATTTTTTGCAGCTATAAGCATACCTTGAGTGTTTCTGTCAAGACGGTTGCAAAAAGCAGGCGAAAAAGAATGTTCACCTGACGGCATAAAATTAAGATGGCTGTAAAGCCTTGAAACAGCACAGTCAGAACCTTTTGAAGACGGCTGAACATCAAGATTTTTCGGCTTATTAACTATTATAATATTATCATCTTCATATACTATGTTAAGTGGGAGAGATGATTTTGATATTTCTTTTTTTGTTTCAGCAAATTCATCAGGCAAACATATACGCAAAACGTCACCATCTGAAAGCATTTCATTGCCAACACATCTTTTTCCGTTAAGTTTAATATCCTTTTTTCTTATGGAAGAATAAAGTTTTGATTTAGGGAGATTTTTGTATATCTTCAATATAAATTTATCGAGTCGCTGACCGCTGTCATCTTTGTTGACAGTAATATTTTTCAGTATCACTTTTTATTTTCCTTTTCTTCTGATATATTTCCGAAATTTTTGTATATTGATATTACAACAGCAAAAATGCAGGCAATAAAAATAATTGTCTCAGCGGATATTATCAATGCAAAAATATCGAATATTATGTCGGCACTGCTGAAAAAAACGAAAAGAAAAATTGATATGATAATTGAAACGACAAGCAAAAAAATGCCAACCACTTTGAATATGACGGAAGCAAGTTTATTTGCAAAGTTCCAAGTTTCCTGATTTTGTCTTGCTGACGCAGTTATAAATCCAAACGAATGAGAGTAATCTTTATCTGCTGCTTTTTTAGTTATAGCAGAAAAAATTATCATAATAAGCGGAAAAAACAACATAAGCAAAGAACATAAAATTTTCAGCATATACCTACCCTCCCTGAAATATATATTATATATATTATAGCATATTCGGAACGATTTATCTATACTTTTCTGAAAAAAATATTTTTTTACAGAAAAAATTTTAGTATTACAAATTAGGAAATAATATTGACAAAAGGCACAAAAAATGATAAAATATAAAGGTATGAAATTAATACGGATAATTGAAAGAAAATGTGTTAAAATGCACAAAAAAAGCTGATTATGTTTAAGAGTTTGAATAACTCTGAAATAGCTATATACAGAACAGTTGAAGGGAATGAAATTTTTGAGTAATGAAAAAATGAACAAGGGCGAGGAGAATTTAAGAACAAACAGACAGATAGAAGAATCATTGTCTTTTATTTCTCAGTCACCTGTTTACAAGCAGAAATTAAGAGAGCAGCAGGAAAAAAGAGAACAGACGGCAAAAAAGGTTGTTGTAAAAAAGAAAACTGTTTCATCAGATTCAAATAATACAAAAAAACAGCACGCAACACCTGTTTTGCATTCAGAAAGAAATAATTTGGAAAAAAATAATACTGAAATTTCTTCTGAAAAAGATGCAATAAAAAGGGAAAATGTTGAAAAAATAAACAAGAAAGCAGAAAATGAAAAAATGAGAGATGAAAAACCGTTGCCTGATTTTGATTATACATCAAGATCACGTGCCTCAAGGACGGAAACACCAAAAGCACCGTCAAAGCACGAAAAAGTTTCACATGAAAAGGTAGTTATTCCTGATGTATCGGCAAATCAGCCAAGAGTTTCAAAACACGAACGTGTTGTTGTAACATCACCTGAACTTAAAAATGAAGCCAGAGTAGTTCCTGAGAACAGGGAAACTGATATAAGTGAAAAAGTAAGAATGATAAAAAATTCTATTTCATCAGGTTCAGAAACAGACAGTATAAACAGAAATTTTAAAAGCAGAGATTACACTCCTTCGGGAAGTCAGCAGGATTCTTATTCAAGATTCAAAAGAACTGCCGGAACGGCAACTGCAATAAAAAACAGAAAAGAAGAAATTGATGAAGAAAATCTTTTTGAAGATGAAGAACCGGTTTCAAGAAGCAATGCGACATCAGTCGCAAAAGAAGGCGTTGACAAGTCAAAGATAATAACAGCTGTTTTGGTTGTTGTTCTTGTTGTTGCAATCGGAATTTTCTATACTGTCGGATATATGGGATTTAAAGGAAGATACCTTAAAAATACATATGTAAACGGTGTAAATATAGGCGGTGTCAAGATCGGTGAAGCTGATGCACTTATTGCAGCAAGTGCTGAAACAAGCGGTATAACAGTTGTAAAAGGTGACGGCGAAGAGGTCCATTTTGATGGAAATCAATTTGGCTGCAAGTATACTGTTCCGACAGGAACAAGATACGGTGAAGAAAAACATAAATTCTGGTTTACAAAACTTTTCCATTCAACAGAATATAACATTGAACTTGACAGTTCTTTTCAGGAAAACGCACTTCGTGCATTGATTCAGAATTATACTTGGGGAACAAAAGACCCTGTAAATGCACGTCTTGAAAAGGGTTCAGACGGAAAATATGAAATAGTTGAAGGTGAAAAGGGCGATAAACTTGACAATGCAAAATTTGCTGAATATGTTATTTCTCAGGTTAAAGCCGGAAATACAACTATAAATGTTGATGATGCGGACTGTTATCTTAAAGCTGATATAACGGCGGAAGATTTGCAGAGTGAACTTGACCTTATAAATTCAACTGGCAATATGACTCTTACAATTGATTTTAATGATTCAAAAGAAGAGATAGATTCAGATACACTTTCATCATGGGTTTCACTCGATGAAAAAGGCGGACTTGTTGTTGATAAGGACGCTGTTGCAGAATATGTAAAAACGCTTAGTGATAAATATAACACATACGGAAAAGACAGAGAATTTCACGCAACAAATGATGGTGATATAACTGTTAAATGGACTCCTTCAAGTATATACGGCTGGAAGATAAATGAAGAAACAATGATTGCAAAAATAGTTGATGCGGTTAAGAATCTTTCAACAGAAACAATAAAGCCTTCATTCTCAATATTCGGATACGGCGATTATTCAAAAGATGATATTGGCAAGACATATATAGAACTTGACATTTCTGATCAGCATTTCTGGCTTTATAAAGACGGGCAGTGTGTTCTTGACGATGATGTTGTAACGGGGCTTGCTTCTGATCCTGAAAGAGCTACTCCTCCGGGAATATATTGTGTTTGGGATATGGTTCCTGGTAAATATCTTGGAACATATGAAGTTCAGGGTTACCACACATGGGTTGACTGGTGGATGAACTTTACATATCTTGGAATAGGTTTTCATGACCTTAACCGTTCAGCATACGGCGGCGAGATATATAAAACAAATGGTTCACACGGTTGTGTAAATCTTTCAAAGTCAACAGCAGAAAAACTTTACAATTCAATTGAAGTCGGAATACCTGTTGTTGCACACGAATAAAAATAATAAAATGGGCTGCTTTGCGGCTCATTTTTAATATATTTTATTTTCCCATAAAATATAGCATTGACAAAAATCGAAAAATATAATATAATTATTAAAACGTATAAATGTATATCTTAAAAATGAGGAAGGTAAAATGGCATTTATAAAAAGATATTTTAGTAAAGAAAATCTAAGACGTGTTTTGAAAAGAAGTGTTAAACTTCTTCCTGCACTTGTTTATATAATATGGTTTGCATTTCTTGAACATAGTATACCTGCAAATGGGCAATACACAGTTATGCATTCATTTATTGATGATTACATACCGTTTTGCGAATATTTTTTAATACCATATTATTTTTGGTTTCCAATGATGGGATTTGTGTTTGCGTATTTTTTGCTTACATCAGAAAAAGATTTTGATTATGTATGCAAACTTATAATCGGTGGAATGCTTGCAGCACTTTTTATCTGTACAATTTTTCCAAATGGTCAGCAGTTAAGACCTGCAATATCTGAACTGCCTGATAATATTTTTGGAAGATTATGTGCCGAACTTTACAGAACGGATACACCGACAAATGTCTGCCCGAGCGTACACGTCTATAATTCATGTGCCGCATATATTGTGGTAAGCAAGAGCAAAAGTTTCAGAAAAAATAAGCCTGTAAAGATATTTTTCTTTGTTGCAGCAGTACTTATATCGCTGTCGACAATGTTTTTGAAACAGCATTCATTTGTTGATGTTGTTTGTGCTTTGGCGTTGCTTTTTGTTATGTATAATATTGTTTATAAAAAAGCATTTTCAAAAATTTTTGCAAAACGTTCAGACAGAGAAGCTAAAACATCAGCGTAAAAAGGTGAAATAATATGACAAAAGTTGATTTAATAACAGGAATACTCGGTTCGGGAAAAACTACTTTTATAAGAAAATATGCCGACTATTTAATTAAAAAAGGCGAAAAAATAGCCATTCTTGAAAATGATTTTGGTGCAGTAAATATTGATATGGTTATGCTTCAGGACTTAAAATGTGAAAACTGCCAGCTTGAAATGATAGCGGGAGGTGGCGATTCCGATTGCCATAGAAGAAGATTTAAAACACAGCTTATTTCCCTTGGAATGCAGAAACTCGACAGAGTTATAATTGAACCGTCAGGCATATTCGATATGGACGAATTTTTCGATACTCTTTATGAGTCACCACTTGACAGATGGTTTAGTATAGGAAGTGTTTTAACAATTGTTGATGTAAATACAGATGAAAAGTTATCTAAACAAATGGAATATCTTTTTGCATCTGAGGCAGCCTGCTGCGGAAAAATTGTTTTAAGTAAAATAAACCAGCTTAAAGATGGTGAATCTTTAATTGGTAAAAAAGAGTCAGTTTTAAATCATCTGAACAATTCACTTGAAAAAATAAACTGTCATAGAAAATTTTCTGAAAAAGATGTTTTTTGTGCAGATTGGGAAAAACTGTCTGAAAAAGATTTTGATATGCTTCTTTCAGCAGGCTACAGAGGCGAAAGTTATGTTAAACTTTTCACAAATGATGATATAAAAAGCGGTGTGCATTATTTTATGCATATTAAGTTAAAAGAAGATGTTATTGGAAAGATTGTTGAAAATATAATCAATGATTCTGAATGCGGAAAAATTTTCAGAATAAAAGGTTCAGTTCAGAACAGCAAAGGCGAATGGCTTAAAGTCAATGCGACACCTGAAAAAACTGATATAGAAACAGTTGAAAATGGACAGGCTGTTTTTATAGTTATCGGTGATGATATAAATAAAAATGCAATTGATAAATATTTTCAGGAATACAATACAGATTCAGAATATGTATCTATTTGAGGTGATGTTTTGCTTACATATGAACTTGACCGCACAATAAGAGAACCACTTTATGTTCAGCTTTATAATTTTATAAGAATGGATATAGAGTCGGGAGTACTGACAGCAGGCAGTAAACTTCCGTCAAAAAGGTCTTTTGCACAACATTTAGGAATAAGTTTAATAACTGTTGAAAACTCATATAGTCAGCTTCTTGCCGAAGGTTATATAAGGTCTGAAGTTAAAAAAGGGTATTATGTTGAAAAAATAGAGAAAAAAATGGAAACTTCCGAAATTTTTGAACCTGAAGAAACTGAAAATGAAATGCTTGAAGATTCAGATAACAAGCTTTTTCCATTTACAATATGGGCTAAAATAATGCGTGATGAACTTTCCGAAAATCAGACAAAACTTCTTACAAAACCGCCGTTTGAAGGTGTTTACGAATTGCGAAAAGCAATATCGGAACATTTAAGGAATTTCAGAAATATACAGGCATCTCCAAATCAGATTATAATTGGTGCAGGTACAGAGTATCTTTATATGCTTATAAATATTCTTTTTGGAAGCAACTATATTTTTGGACTTGAAGACCCAGGTTATTCAAAAATTGCAAATATTTATAATGAATATAATATAAAATGCGAGTATATTCCAATGATGGAAGATGGAATGGATGTTGATTATCTGAAAAAAAATAAAGTGGATATAATACATATTTCTCCGTCACATCATTTTCCTACAGGTGCTGTAACGTCCATAGGAAAGCGTTATGCACTGCTTGAATGGGCTTCAAAGTCACCCGACAGATATATTATAGAAGATGATTACGACAGCGAATTCAGGCTCTCAGGCAAGCCTATATCATCGCTTTACGGAATAGACGTAATAGATAAAGTCATATATATGAATACGTTCAGTAAAAGTCTTGCATCAACGATAAGAATAAGTTATATGGTTCTTCCAAAAAGTCTGATGAAAAGATTTCACGAAAGACTCGGCTTTTTCTCTTGTCCTGTTTCAACTTTTGAACAGCATACACTTGCAAGATTTATAAGCGAAGGTTATTTTGAAAGACATATAAACCGAATGAGAAGGCACTACAAAAAGCGAAAAGAAGAACTTTTTGAAGATATGAAAAAATACGACATCTTTGAAAATTCTGTTATATCGGGTGAAAATTCCGGATTGCATTGTGTTGTGAAATTTGATACACAAAAAACAGATGAAGAACTTCTTGAAGAAGTCGTTTCATACGGATTTAAAGCATCTATGATGAAAGATTATTATTTTATCAACCGAGAAGATACGCATACTCTTGTGTTTTATTATTAAAAAAACGGTATATGTTCCAAAAGGCATATACCGTTTTTATTCTGTCAAATTTAAAAATTAAAGTTCTTTTTTGTTGTCAGCACCAGGTGTTGTAACAATGATTTTTTCAGGAGTTATAAGCAATGCACCCTTTGCAGTTGCTGCACCTTTAAACATATCTTCAACCATCTTTTTGAAAGTATCAACAATGCTGCCGTCTGTTAAATATTCAGCTGTGCCTTTAATCTGATAACCTTCAAGATTTTCAGCATTATATGCAGAAATTGCAACGTTTTTATTTGCATTGATGTTTTTAAGTGTTGTATCAAGAAAAACATCGCCAATTGCAAGCTTGTTGTCGTCAGTTACAAACTTAAATGCAACAGGTACAACGTTAGGTTTATTGTCTGAACAGGTTGCAATATCCCACATACTTTTTTCAAGAACTTTTAAAACGTTTTCGTTAATCATATCAATTTCCTCCAATAAAATAATTTATGATATAATTATATAAAAAAGGCTTATGATTTTCAAGATATTAGTTAATTTAAAAGTCGCTAATAAATTTAATAGTAACTTGAAAAAAGTTAGTTTCAATGATATAATTATAAAAACGGAGGTGAAATTTTATGTATCAAAGAAAACTTGAAAAAGATATAAGATGTCCGCTTGAATATGGTCTTGAAGTATTCGGCGGAAAATGGAAATCAAGGATAATATGCGTTCTTGCAGCAAAGAAAGTTTTGCGATACAGTGAAATCAGAAAAGAGATGGGAAACATTACTGACGCTGTTCTTGCCACTTCCTTGAAAGAATTAATATCAAATGAAATAATAATCAGAAAATCGTATGACGAAATACCTCCAAGGGTTGAGTATTTTCTTTCGGAAAAAGGTAATTCAGTAGTTCCGATTTTGCAAAGCATATGTAAATGGTCAGGAATTTTTTATAAAGATGAAAGCGAAAATTACCTTATACAATGCAAAAAATGCGATTACAAATAAATTGCACTAATAAATTTTATAGTATATTGAAATATTTTTTTATTGTGATATAATTTAAATAGTTTTATTTTTAATTCA
>JALEJO010000029.1 GCA_022769365.1 Oscillospiraceae bacterium
CTCCATTAACCTTCAATTCAATGAAAAACAGTATATATAAATCTTCCGATATTTTCACCATTACAGAACGAAAGGTACGAGAGTATAGCAAAAAACGACATACCAAAAACAATTTTTATTATGTTGAATTTACTAAATTTTGATGATAGAAATTTCAAATTTAATCACCTCACATTATTTTTTAATTGAACATAATTGCCGTTTTTTAGACATTGTTTCTGAATAGAAAAAATCAAAAATGAAAAACACATAACAGTTATTGTATATAGCAAAGTTTCTGTAAGCTGTCCGAAATTTTCAGATATTAAACTAAAAAATGGAATATAACTTTTACCGGGACCTATAAAAAATAAGGTCATATTATTTTTTGAAACTTTCATAAGAGAAAAGTTTAAAATATAGGCAATAACAGTAAAAATAATATATAAAACTGATGATTTGCAGAATGTTAAGCCATCAGAAGAACATTTTTGGCTAAATATAGTATAAAAACCAATAAAACAGAGTATTGTATGCCATAATATCGAATGAATAGTTAAAGTTACATATTGATTGAAAATATCTATGGGAATAATCAGTGCAGTAATTCCGCCAAGCAGGTTATAAGTTGCAATAAAAGTATATATAATTTCATTTATTTTTTTATTACCCGAAATAAAAATAAAGAAATACAAATACATTCCTATGCTGCATAGCTGAAAAGGGAAGTCTTCCCAGCAGTATCTTTTATATACGATAAATGACAGAAATAATTCTTTATATATTTCAGATACAATCAAAAATAAGGATATAATTCCAAACATTATCCTGCTTTTTTTATTATTCAGGTTTCTGAAAAAATATGCTGTGGAAAATGAAATCAACAATGCAAAAACGATAATTGCTATATGCTCAAAAGAGTAAACACTTGTTTCTTTCATTTTCCACGAAGTAAATTCTAAAAAATCAATCATTTATATTCAGTATCTTTTGATATAATTTGATATATTCTTTAGCCGAAACAGTCCAGCTATGGTCGCATTTCATTGCTCTTCTCTGTAATTGTTTCCATTCCTTTGGATTTTTAAATTTATCAACAGCACGCATAACTGAATTCATCATATCATGAGCATTACATGTTTTAAATGTAAAACCATTTCCTTTTGATTCACCGTCATCAATCACAGTGTCCTTCAAACCGCCTGTTTCTCTTACTATTGGTATTGTGCCATATCTAAGGGAAATCATCTGTGCAAGTCCACAAGGCTCATTTTCAGACGGCATAAGGAATATGTCAGCACCTGCATATATTTTTCTTGCAAGTTCAGGTTTAAATCCAAGAGTTACAGAAACATTTCCTTTGTAGCGTTCACCCATTTCTCTGAAGAAATCTTCATATGTTTGTTCGCCACTTCCAAGCACAACAAACTGAACACCTTTTGATACCATTTCCTCAAATACGTATCTTATCATACCGATTCCTTTATGTGCAACAAATCTCGTCACAATTCCAATTAAAGGTTTATCAGATTTTTCAAGTCCCATTTCTTTTCTCAAAGCATCTTTACATTTATTTTTTCCAGATAATGCTCTTGAAGAGTAATTAAACGGAATATCTTTATCAGTTGAAGGATCATAGCTGTCTGTATCAATACCATTAAGTATTCCTACAAGTTTATCTTTTTTCTGAACCAGTATTCTGTCAAGTCCATATGCAAACCAAGGGTCGAGAATTTCTTCTGCATATGTAGGACTTACAGTTGTTATATAGTCAGCCGTTTCAAAGGCACCTTTCATCATATTGACGCTTCCGTCATATTCAAGTATTCCTGTATAATATGACGATATACCCATTAATTCATTTATTATATTAAGTCCAAAAACACCCTGATACTGTATATTATGTATAGTAAAAACTGTTTTTATGTTTTCATATTCTTCTCTGAATTGATAAACAGTTTTAAGGTAAACAGGAATCATAGCTGTCTGCCAGTCGTTAGCATTGATTATATCAGGTTCAAAATCAATTTTAGGTATAAGTTCAATAACTGCACGTGAAAAGAAAATAAACCTCTCAGCGTCGTCGTAGAAGCCGTAAAGTCCATCTCTTCCAAAATAATATTGGCTGTCTATAAGGTAATATACAACATTTTTATATATACCTTTGAACACTTCGCAATATTGTTTTCTCCAACCTATCTCTATTGTCATATCTGTAACATATTCAAGTTCTTCTCTAAGTTCATGCTTCATATTTTTATATAAAGGCATAACAACACAGCATTTGTGTCCCATATCATTTAATTCAATAGGAAGAGAACCTATAACATCTGCAAGACCGCCTGACGCTGCATATGGTCTTGCTTCACTTGCAGCAAATAAAATATTCATTGTTTTTCCTCATTTCATATTTAAATAAAACAAGCGGCTGAACAATAAAACAGAAATAATGTTCAGTCGCTTTGAAATTAATATCTTTTAGATCTTTGCATTTTTTCCTATATAAAGCGGATAATCTGAAGATCCTGTGAGTACCTTTTCTGCACCAATCTCAACATTTTTGTCAGTTATAACACTGTCTACAGATGAGTCTTCACCTACAACAGTTCCTTGCTGAAGAACGCAGTTTTTAACAACAGCCCCCTCCTTAACAACAACATCACGGAAAAGAACAGAATTTTCAACTTTACCTTCTATGATGCAACCATCTGCAATAACTGAATTCATAACATCAGAATCAAGACCATATTTAACAGGTGCATTGTCACGAACCTTTGTATATATAGGCATATCAGACTTAAAGAGTTTGCATCTGTTTTCAAAGTTTATAATGTCAAGGTTTGCCTTATAGTAACTTCTCATGCTGTCAACCTTTGTATAATATCCGTCATGTTCATATCCATAGAAATTATACTCAGATTTTTTAGCCTGAAGAACGTGCTTTGTAAGGCTGTATTCACCCTTTGAAGCAGCTTCTTTTACTATCTTCTTAAGGAAATCCTTTCCAACAACAAACATATCAAGACTTCTGTTGCATTCGCCTGTAAATTCAGGATTGATAAGTATGTCAGCTACTTTTCCATCTTCATTTAACTGAAGAACGTCACCAACATTTCCTTCTTCTGCATTTATTTTTCCCTTTGCATAGACAATTGTTATATCAGCATTCTTTTCATTATGATATTCAATTACTTTCTGGAAATCGATAGTCGTAATAATGTCACAATCAGCAAGAATAACATAATCAGCCTGTGCATTGCCAACGTAATTCCATACATTATTTAATGCTTCAAGACGACCTCTGTAAATTCCGCCGCCTTCCTGACTGAATGGAGGTAAAAGGTGAAGACCACCTCTTTTTCTTGCAAGGTCCCATTCTCTGCCTGATCCAAGGTGATCCATAAGTGAACCGTAGTTTGACTTTGTGATTACACCAACTTCAGAAACACCTGAATTAACCATATTAGAAAGAGGAAAATCTATCAGTCTGTAACGTCCGCCAAAAAGGATAGAACCCATTGTTCTCTGTTTTGTAAGTTCCATAACTGAAGAATCATGAAGGCTTGCAAAAATCAAACCTACTACTTTATTGTTTAAGTCCATTTTTCTTACTCCTCCTATATATTCTCAGATATAATCTGTTTAGGCAAAACTTCCTTGCCTTCTGAAATTGTTACGTTGTGTCCGACTACTGCAATACCCCAGTCATCTCTGTTTTCAACAGATTCAGGGCTTAAACCAATTTTTGCACCTGATTCAACAACGCAATCCTGACCAACTATGGCATACTCAACAACAGCACCTTTTTTTACCACTGTACCTGGCATAAGAATACTGTAATTAACTGTTGCACCTTCTTCAATAGTTACACCCGAGAAGATTATAGAAAAGTCAACTTCACCGTCAACTACACTGCCTTCAGTTATCATTGAATTTTCAACTTCTGCATTTGAACCTATGTACTGAGGAGGCATATTGTTTGTTCTTGAGTATATTTTCCATGAAGGGTCATATAAATCAAGAGGAAGTGAAGGACTGAGAAGATCCATATTTGCTTCCCATAAGCTGTCAAGAGTTCCAACATCCTTCCAATAGCCTTCAAATTCATAAGCGAAAAGTCTCTGACCATCTCTGAGCATAGAAGTGATAATATCCTTACCAAAGTCTTTAGACCAGTTTTCACCCTTAGCTCGCTTTTCATTAGCTTCATTTTCATTTTCTATAAGATATTTGCGAAGTTTTTCCCAACTAAATACATAAATACCCATAGAAGCAAGTGTTGACTTAGGTTCTTTTGGTTTTTCTACGAAATCAGTTACCTTATTATTTTCATCGCATATCATAATGCCGAATCTTGAAGCTTCTGATCTTGGAACATCAATAACAGATATAGTACAATCTGCATTATTTTCAATATGAAAATCAACCATTTTTGAATAGTCCATTTTATAAATATGGTCACCGCCAAGAACTATTACATATTCAGGGTTATATCTTTCAATAAATCTCATATTCTGATAAATAGCATTTGCTGTACCTTCATACCATGAAGCACCTGCCTGTGTTTCATAAGGCGGAAGTACATGAACACCGCCATTTAATTTATCAAGGTCCCAAGGCTGACCATTTCCTATATACTCATTAAGTACAAGTGGCTGGTACTGTGTAAGAACACCAACAGTGTCAATACCTGAGTTTGTGCAGTTTGAAAGAGGGAAGTCAATCAAACGATATTTTCCACCAAACGGAACAGCAGGTTTAGCAACATTCTGTGTAAGTGCATAAAGTCTGCTGCCTTGTCCGCCTGCAAGAAGCATTGCTACGCATTTCTTCTTTGTAAACATTAGTTTTTTCCTCCTAAATCCAACATAAAATATATTATAAATTAATTATAATTTTTCTTTTTCAATTTGTTCGCTTTTCAATTCATCCGAAATACTTTCCAATAAAGGCTTTTCTTCATCAGATTTTACTTTTATGCTTAGCTTATCTTCTTTTTTCTTAACAGGAGATGAAAGCTTTAAAAATACAACAGAAAGCGGTGCAAGTGTCATAGAAATACATTGTTCATATCCATGCATTGCATAATCAATTGTTTTCCATGATTTTTGTGAAAGCCCACTTCCGCCAAATTCAACAGCATCTGAATTAAACACGAGTTTATATCTTCCTTTTTCAGGAACGCCTATTTTATAATCCACTCTTTTTACAGGCACAAAATTACATACAACAACAATTTCATTGCCGTTCTTGTCTATTCTTCTGAACGCAATAACGCTCTGAGTATTATCATCGTGAGAAATCCAGTTAAATCCTTCCCATGTATCATCATTTTCCCAAAGTGAACTTGTATTGCAATAGAATTTGTTTAATTTTTGAACAAACAGCTGCATTTTTCTGTGATTGTCAAATTCAAGAAGTTGCCAATCAAGTTCTTCTTCAAAATTCCATTCTTTGAACTGTGCAAATTCCTGTCCCATAAAAAGAAGTTTTTTACCAGGATGAGCAATCATATACGAATAAAAAGCTCTAAGTGTAGCAAATTTATCTTCAATTGTTCCCGGTATTTTCTCTATAAGAGAACATTTGCCATGTACAACTTCATCGTGGGAAATAGATAAAACATAATTTTCAGAGAAACAGTAGAAGAAAGAAAAAGTCAGTTTATTATGGTTGAATGCCCTGTAAAGAGGATCTAATGATATGTAACTTATCATATCATTCATCCAACCCATATTCCACTTAAAATTAAAACCAAGTCCACCAACATCAGAAGGCTTCGTAACGAGCGGCCATGATGTTGATTCTTCCGCTATCATAAGTGCGTGCGGATACTTTGAAAATACTGCTTTATTTACATTCTGTAAAAATTCCACAGCTTCAAGGTTCTCGTTTCCGCCGTTCTTATTTGCTCTCCATTGACCGTTAGGTCTGTCATAATCCAGATAAAGCATTGAAGCAACAGCGTCAACTCTCAGACCATCAATGTGGAATTCATCAAACCAGTAACAAGCACTCGATGAAAGAAAAGAACGAACTTCATTTTTACCATAATCAAAAACTCTCGTCCCCCATGATTTATGTTCCATTTTAAGAGGATCACTATATTCATAACAATATGAACCATCAAATTCACAAAGTCCTGATGCATCTTTTGGAAAATGTGCCGGAACCCAGTCAAGAATAACACCTATACCTGCCTGATGAAACATATCAACCATTTTTCTGCATTCGTCAGGAGTACCATATCTTGACGTAGGAGCAAAATAACCGGTAACCTGATAACCCCATGAACCATCAAAAGGATGTTCTGTAAGAGGCAAAAATTCTATATGTGTATAGTTCATCTTTTTGATATAAGGAATCATTTCTTTTGCAAATTTCACATAATCGTAATATGTTCCATCTGAATTTTGTTTCCAAGAACCAAGATGAACCTCATATATATTCATAGGACTGCGATAAACGTTCTTTTTTTCAAGAGACTGATACCATTCAGAATCCCCCCAGGTATAAGAACTTTCATATAATTTTGAAGCTGTGCCTGGTCTTGTTTCGAAATGTGATGCATATGGATCAGCTTTTTCAAGTATTCTGTCATCAGAAGAGATAATACTGTATTTGTAGGCATCGAACTGTTTAAGGTCTGTTATTACAGTTTCCCATACCTCATCGGCAATTTTTTTCATTTCATTGGCATTTCTGTCCCAGTTATTAAAATCACCTATAACAGAAACTGCCTTTGCTTTAGGTGCCCAGACTCTGAAACACCATGAGTCATCGGTATTATCTATTTTATGCACACCAAAAAATTTATAACTTTCACTGTTGTGTCCTTCATGGAATAAATACAGCGGATAATCGTTGATGTTGGCATTAATATTTGTTTCCATTTAATACCTCCTTTGTCATAGACTCTTTATACCTATATTTTAACAGAAAATATAAAAATATTCAAGTGTTTAACACAAAACACGGTAAATTTCATATTATGCAACAATTACAAACATAGTTTTTTGTGCATAATTACAATAGAAAATAAAATTTTATCATTTTTTCTTATAGTTTTTCTTTTTTAACCTTGCTGCAATGATAGAAATATCATCATTTTCATTTCCACCATTAAATATAGGAGATTTCTCATAAATTTGTTTTGCTATATTTTCAATAGATTTTTCATTAAGAAGAAGTTGTTTTATAAATCTGTACTCGCTTTCATTTATTCCATCTGACAGCATCACAATCATATCGCCTTCTTTTAACTTCATTTTTTTCAAATAAATGTCAGTTTCAGGCATAATTCCAACAGGTAAAGTCTGGACCCCTATTTTTCTAACATCGCCGTTTGATTTTATCAAAGTTGAAACAGCACCGGATTTCATAAGTTCAATTTCACAAGTATAAAGATCTATTTTAGTAACGTCAAAAGTTGTGAATATTTCATTCTCAGATTTTGCGTACATAAGACCATTTATTATTTTTAGAGAGTTTTCACAAGACATACCGCCCGTTATAAGTTTTTCAAAAAGAGTTGAAGCCATTCTTGATTCAAGAGAAGCTTCGCTTCCTGTTCCCATTCCGTCTGATATAACAAGGTACTGACAACCTCTTCCGTCAAAAAACACTTCGGCAGTATCACCGCATATATAGTCGTTTTTCTTTGTCCCATGAACAATAGTCCAGGTTTCAAGTTCATAGAATGGTTCTTCATGAAGAAAGCATACAACTTCTTCTCTGTTTCCGGTTGGAATAAGTTGATGCATTATAAAATTCATATGTAAGGATGAAGAAATTGTTTTTCTGAGTATTTCAGGAGATTTTAAACATTTTTCATTAGGAGCATATATCTCAATAGAAAGAACTTTAAGGTTGTTGTAATAAGCCCATACTTTTGAAAAATTAATGTTTTCTTTTTCTAAAATACGGCAAATATTTTCTGTTATATCGTTGCAAAATGAAACAGACATATTTTTGCTTGTTTCATAGATTATTTTTTCCGTTGCTTCAAGCTGTTTAAACAATGCATTTCTATTTTCTTCAAGTTTCATTGATACAAGTTTATCATTCTGAACTTTGTTTTTTTCAGAAAAAATCTTTTCTATTAAAATATCTTTTTTTAGACAATTTTCAAGTTCCTTTGGAACAGGTGTACTTATTGAATATTTTTTATTAAAAACAGTATTTATTGCTTTTTTTGTATTTTCATACTTTTCTGTCCAGCAAACAGCTTTTGACGGACATTCACTGCAAACACAGCTACTGATTTCTGTTATAATGCTGCTTCTGTCATTTTTATTTTTCAGCATATTTGATACTTTTTCAGCATCTTTTCTTGCAGCACCTATTGAGCCTGCAAGCGTTTTCATTCTGCATTCAAATAAATCGGCAAGGTCGTTATTTTTCTTTTCTCCTGCAATGAGCCATCTTTCAAAACAAATTTTATGTACGCCTGCATATAAAAATACTCCGACAGCAAGATCAGACATATATGAATAGTAAGTTGAATCTATTCCAGCTGCAAGCTGTGCAAACAGATTTATTATAATAAATGTTCCTGTCATAACAGGATTTCTGAATTTATGCATAAAACCTGTCATAAAACCGGCGACAGGTAAAAAAATTACAGGCATACCGCAATCAACATTACAAAGCATCGCAGCACAAGCCGAAAGAGAACCACATATAACTCCACCGGTTTGACGGTATTTTTTAGCTGCAATAAGAGTTATAATTATTGCAGTTATGCGACCAATGTTGAAATAAAATATATTAATATTGCATAATGCAGAAATCACAAGAATATATATAACAGCATAAGCACACATAACTGATGAATTTAAAACTATTTTCTTTTGCTTTTTTAAATTGTCATATACGAAATGTATGAAATATGCTGATATTGATGCAAGAAATGACGAAATACAAAAAGATAACATATCTATAAGTGTCAAATCAGTAACAAAAGCTGAAACAACACCGCCAACAAGAACACACCCACCGCTAAGCAAAGCACATAATGAAGAGTTTAGCTTTTCGTTTCCTATTATTTTAAATACTGATATTGCTAAAAGTGCTATAAGAATGTACAGGTTGTCCATAAGAATTCCTGATGAAACATAGGAAAGACAACTTCCTGCAAGAATGCATACTGCACCTGTTGGTGATAAAACAGATGCAGCGGCGACGTGTAAAGGTGAAGCAATATTTCCCATTCTTGCATATGAAAACAAAATACCCGATAAAAAGCCAAATATTGCTTCGTAAACAACAAAAGGGATTTTTTTTCTTTTGATACTGCTGATTGATAACATAATATAATTCTCCTTGTTATATAATTATTTTATAAATTAAAGTGTCTATACAATTATACACAAGGTTTGATATATATTTTGTCATTTATGGTTGGGGATTATTGTCAGTATATAGATATATTTATTATTATTTGATTCTATTTATTTCATTTGCAACTGATGCGACTTCTTCCGCCGTCATTTGTTCTATTCTGACATTTTCGTCTATTTCTAATTTTTTAAGTATATCTGTTATTGTTTCTCTGTCTATTCCAAGATTTGCGGATACTGAATTAGTAAATCTTTTTCTTCTTTGTGCAAATCCTGCTTTTACAAGAGAAAAATATGTTTTGGGATTGTCTATAAGCTCTCTGAGGCTGTTGTCAGGGGTTATTTTCATAACTGATGAATTTACCTTTGGAGGTGGAACAAATGAACCTGAAGGCACTGTGAAGCATTTCTCGGCTTTGCCGTAATATCTTATGGCATATGTTATTGCACCGGTATTCTTTTTGCCAGGTTCAGCACATATTCTGTCGGCAACTTCTTTTTGTATCATTACTGTTATATTTTTCCATTCAATGTTGCTTTCAAGCAGGAACATGAGTATAGGAGAGGTTATATAATAGGGAAGATTGGCACATACAGCAACATCTTTGCTTTCAAATTCTTCCGCAATTATTTTTTTAAGGTCACTTTTCATAGCATCCTGATGCAGAACTTTTATATTATCAAAATCAGCAAGAGTATTATCTATTATTGGGTAAAGTTTTTTGTCAACTTCCATAGTTACAACTTTACCGCCTTTTTTGGCAAGTTCAGATGTTAACGTTCCGATACCTGTTCCTATTTCGATTACTCCGCATTCATCTGATGCACCGCATATTTCAGCCATTCTTGGACAAACTGTTGAATCAATCAAAAAATTTTGACCAAGTGATTTTGAAAAATTAAAATCATATTCACTTAAAATTTTTCTGACTTCGTTTATATCTGTAAAATTTATCATTCTGTTTTCCTTTTCACTTTATAAAAATGGTATTTCAATTTCTTTTTTCAATACAAAAGAATAGAGATACATTTTTTTAACTTTTTTTCCTTCTATGCATTTTAATGCAGCAGCGTAAATATTTATCTGATTTGAATACCTGAAAATAAATTCTTGTTCAGTTTTTAAGTTGTCGGTTTTATAATCGACCAGTATTATATCACCGTTTTTATCTATGAAATAAAGGTCAATAACACCTTTGAGCATAGTATCAGTATTTTTATATTTTTCAAGTATTTCAATAGGTTCAGCAAAATACAAATCTTTCATTTTAACAAGAATTTGTTTTTCTCTATAAATTTTTCCTTTGTTTGTTTCAGAAATCATTGCATATATACCAGATGAAATAAAATTTTTAATATATTCGTCTGGGACAGCATCGATATAAACCTGATTTAGAAAACCATTTTCAAGCAATCTTTTTCTCTCATTTTCAATATTTAAAGATGCATTTTCAAAATCAACATATTGAAAGAATTTATGGACAGCTGTTCCTCGTTCATTGCTTTTCAGATTACCCTTTTCAAGCATAAAATCAGGTCTTGACCATTTTCTTGGTCTTCGTCTGAATTCCTGAACATCTGTTATAATATTATTTGACTCATTATTCTGTTTTTGTTCGTTATCTTTAATTATATCTGAAACGCTTTTTCTTGCCTCAACTTCAAACATATCTGAATTATATTGAAAGTTTTTATTTTTTAAGAGGTTATCTATTATGTTTTTATCAATTTCAAATTGATTTTCAATTTCAGATGAAATCGTTGTTCCTGAAGGAATGATACTTTCATTAATGTTTTCAACATCAAAGTATTCATTTTGAATAATTGATGTAAAATCTTCGGAATTACATTTATCATAAAGATACATAAATAACCATTCAGCCATACTCTTAGCATTTACCGCTACTTTTTCTTTACTGAATACACTAAGTTCAGTTGAAATGTTTGCCCTTGATTTTTTAGCGATTTTTCTATTATCGAAAGTTATAAAAAGCTGTTGTCTTGCACGTGTCAGAGCAACATAAAACAGTCTCATTTCTTCACTTGTTTGCTTGATAGATTTTATCTTATTTATTCTGTTGAACTCTATAGGTGTTAATGTTTTATATTCATCTTTATTGTACATTTTAAATGAAACTGAACCATCAGGTAATAATGCAATATTTTTCTTTTTATCATTATCAGAAAATTTAGTATGTGTGCCAACAACAAATACAAACGGAAATTCAAGCCCCTTTGAACCGTGATAAGTTTTTATCTGTACAGAATCATTTTTTTCTGAAGTTGCCTGAGTAAAGTTTGCCTTATTTTTATTCATTTTATCTATATAAATAAGAAAACCTGAAAGAGAAGCAGCTGAACCATTTTTTTCTGAGTATTCTTTTGTATAATGAAACATAAGTCTTAAATTAGAAGTCTTTTTTCTGCCATCTTTGTTATATCCGACAACAGCCGAATATCCCGTTACTTCATATATTTTCTGAACAAGAGAAGTAAGGTCACTATAAACGGCAAATTTTCTTAGTTCATCAAATTTTTCTAAGAAGTCTTTGGACTTGTTTTTTAAATAATCAGGAACATTTGGTGATTCTGCTGCAAACATAAGAGAACTTATAACTGATCTTCCTTTTTTATTTTCAGAAGAATGAGAAATATCTTTTAAAATAAGCATATCATCAGAACTAAACATAAACATAGGTGACATAAGAACAGATGTACAAGCAAGGTCAAGAGATGGATTATTTATTATTCGCAGCATATTTATAAGAACTGCTATTTCTTCTGATTGGAGGTAACCTTCTTCTTTTTCACCTTCAACGCTTATACCATATTCAGAAAGAGCTTTTCTGAAATCTGAAACGATTGAATTTTTTCTTACTATTATACAAAAATCAGATGGTCTACACTTTCTTGAAGTTCCGTCTTTATCAAAAACAACAGCTTCATTTATAAGCATATTATTTATTTTTTCGGCAACGGCTTTTTCTTCAGCTTTATCATTTTTATCAATTTCGTCGCTTATTACTAAAAATTGTGTCTTGCAGCTTACATTTAATTTTTCAGAATTTTCAAATGCTTTACTGCCATAATTAAGCTGTTCATTTTCATCATATTTAACGTCGCCGCATAACTCAGACATATAATCTTTAAAAAAGCTGTTTACAAAACCTATAACTCCATTTGAACTTCTGAAGTTGGTATTAAGATATATCTTATGCATAGTACCTGAATCATCTTCACCATAAGGTACGGCTGAGTTTATAATATTTGTAAAATTGTCAGGGTTTGCTTGTCTGAAACTATATATAGATTGTTTAACATCACCTACTATGAAAACGTTATCACCATATATGATTTTGTCATCAGCAATTATTTTATCTTTTGACAGGAGTTTAAAAATCATATCCTGTTTATTATTTGAATCCTGAAACTCGTCTATCATTATAACATCATACTGAGATGATATTTTTTCAAGTATTTCTTTAGGATATATTTTTCCTTCTTTGTCGTGTTCACAGAGAATGTCTATTACCATTTCTTCTGCGTCAGCAAATGAAAGAGAATTTTTTTCTTTTTTTAGCGAAAGTTCTTCTTCACGAAAATCATTATATATTCTTACAATTATATCAAATACAGCATATGTTTTTTCAAATTCACCTTTGCCGTTTAAAATGAATTTATCTGTTTTTTCTGAAATTGAAAGAATTTTTTCCTTATAATTATCTCGAATGTTTTTTATTCTTGCTTTTTCATCAGGGTCTTCACAGTTCTTTTTTTTCTGTGTAAATTTTTGAAAATCAGGCAGAGGATCGCAGATATTATTTGTAAGATTATTATATACAATGTCAAGAATATTCTTGTCTGACTGTATTATTTCAGAGATTAAATAAGGTTCATCAGAAAAAATACCAAAACTATTTTCATATGCTTTTCCAACTAGTGCTTTTGTTTCAGATAATTCTTCTTCAATATCCGTTTTATTTCTTTTGTAGTATTCGGATTCATAATAAGGAACAGAAAGTTCTTTTCTTGCTTTTTCAATCCATACATCTCTGAATGTTACAGAGGATAAAAAATCATCGAGTTCTTTTATAATTAACTCTATATTTGAATCATCATTATCGCAAATGTTATCAAGAAGATAATATATTTCCTGAGTATGTTCCTCATGCCATTTATTAAGAATATTATCTATTGCTTCTGATTTCAACAATTCTGCTTCTGTTGTATCAAGTATTCTGAATGAAGATGTAAGTTTTTCATCATCTAAATTATCTCTTATTATTGAGTAACAAAAAGTATGTATTGTTGAGATTTTTGCTTTTCTCAAAAGAATCTGTTGTTCTTTCAACCATTGATTTTCAGGATTTTCTGATGCTTTTTTTGAGAGTGCATCTCTGAGTCTTTTTTTTATTTCTGCTGCTGCATCATTTGTAAAAGTTACAACAACAAGTTTATCAGCAGGAGTTTTATTATCTTCATCAAGTAATATTTTTGTTATTCTTTCAACAAGAATTGCTGTTTTGCCGCTTCCTGCGGCAGCTGAAACGATAATAGAGCTTCCCCTTGCATCAATTGCCTGTTGTTGTTTATCAGTCCATTTCATTCTGGTTTTCTCCTTTCTCATTATTTAATGATTCTGAAATAAGATCCATAAAATCTTTTTTCTGTATTTTATTTTCTATTCTTGATATTTCGTCTTTATAAGCAGCAACACGACATATTTCAGAATAATCGCAGTTATCACATGTTGTTCTTTCTGAACTGATATAAGGCATACAGTTAAATTCGCCATTATATATATTATCACCTGCTGAAATCATTATCTTATTTATGTAATCTTTTAATATTTTCATCTGATTTTCAGAAAGCAGGAGAGAGTCATTATCGCCTTTTCTTGTTTTTCCATCTATTGAAACAGGAATAAAAACAGCTTTAGAATCTTTTTCCATAGAATTTATTATAACAGGATCGTTAAGTACTATACCGCTCATTCCAAATGTTGAATTTATATAATCATCAATATTTCTTTCGTAATTACTGCTTGACTCTGTTCTGTTTGGAATTGTTCCGGACGGCATATATAAAACACCTGCTGGAATATAATCTGAATATATATTATCATTTTCTGTAACAGAAAAAAGGTATAAAAACATCTGACAGTCAAATCCATCGTATATTTTTTGTCTGCTGAAAATATGTTTGCCTGTTTTGTAGTCAACAACTCTTACTGCTTTTCTTCCATCAGAAAGTTCAGCTGTATCTATTCTGTCTATTTTTCCATTTACGGACATAATGCAGCCATTAGAAAGCGTAAATTCAAGTTTTGTATCACTGTTTTGACCAATTGGAAATTCAAACTGTGTTGGAACAAATGAAGATTTTTCAAATTCATTCTTTAAATGTTTAAGCACATTCTGAGAATCATCAACTATTTTTGTAAAAGCAGTTTTCATTCTTGGCAGAACAGAAATGCCGCCTTTTAAGGCAACATCAAAATACTCTTTTCCATATTTCTGAGAATATTCTTTCAAACTTTCATCAGAAAGATGTATTAATTCATCTTTTGAAACTTCAGACAGAGTTTTTTCAAGAATGTAATGAATGACATTGCCTTTTTCAATAGGGTTTATATCTTTTTGCATAGGCTTATAAACTTTAAGCACACGCTTGCAAAAATATATAAAAGGACACTTTTCGTAATCTTCAATTGAAGTAGGGGATACATATATTTTATCTCCAAGCACCTTTTTAAGACGAGTTTTATCTTTTATTTTAAAATCAGGTATCTCAGAAATGTTTTTTAGATAGTCTATTTTTGCTGAATACTCTTCTGACGTTCTTAAAAATTCTTCGAGAACTTTTTTGTCTTTACTATTTTCATTTCCAAGTAAAATATAATGATAGTATGCACCTTCGTATGTAATAGCATAAAATTCAGCAGGAATATCACTATATTTTATCTTTAAATCATTTGATTTTGTGAAAATATTTCCTATTCTTGTTACAATATCAGAAGGATACATTTTTTGTCCATCTATTCCTGACATAGCATAAGTAAAACAAATTCCTTCAGATGCACAAGATATAGCTTTATATGCTGCAAGGCACGAATCAGCGTTTATATGTTGTTGAGAGTAAAAAAGTTCAATATTTTTTTCAGAGATTTTTTTCTTTTCAATATCTGTAAAAAGACTTTTTTCATCTTCAATAAGCGGAAATACATCTTCATTAACACCAGGAATGAAAACATATTTTGGCTCATATGTTCTTGCAGTTTTAGCGTCAGCTATTTCAACGCTGTCAAGCATCATAGGAGGCATATCAAATTCTATTCTTTCTGCACTTACTAAAAAGATTTTGCAAAATTCTTTTAAGTCTGCCTTTTCATTTCCCATTGTTTCAACAACAGAGTTTATTATCTCAATAAAGCTGTTCCATATCAATTCCATTGAACTGTTTACTTTATCGTTACCAAAGTCTTTGTTACTTAATTTTATATCAATTTCCTGATTTTCCATAAAATTGACAAGACAAGAACATATATCTTTATATGTTTCAGCTTTTTTACAGTCAGTAATAAGTTTGGAAATCGGAGATATGATAATTTCTCTTATTTTTTCGGCTCTTTCAGAATCTTTATCATTATCTTCAAATGGAAAAGGTTCAAACCATTGTTCGCCACGAATGTTCCAGGTGTAAATGTATTTTTCAAGTGAAGGCAGATATTTTGATATATTAAAATTTCCTGTATTATAAAGACCTGTTTTTATATACCTTAAAATTGCTTCTGTTGAAGGCGTTTTTAAAGTTATCATTTCAAATAATGCAGATATATATTGCATTAATGGCATATATGCTGTGCTTTTTCTTATGCTTAAATTGTATGGTATATCATATCTTTTGAAAGCACTTTCAAGGTGCATTCCATATGTTGAAAGATTATTTGTTAAAACAGCTATATCTCCATAATGGCATTTTTTTTCAATAATAAGGTGTTTTATAGAAGCAGCTATATAATCTGCCTCTGAGTATATATTTTCAGCTTCAAATATTTTTATATTATTACTTTCTCTATTATCAAGTATTCTGGATTTAAAACAATATTTGCTTAAATTTGAAAGGGAAGTATTTTTTTGAAATCTGAAATCTACATCAAATTTCTTTATCTTTATTTCTTTGTTATATTTGTTTGCAAGGTCTTTTATTTTATTGAATGTGATATTTCCTGACACAAAAAGATTATCATTTTTTTCAAAAGGGTTCTGTGTTCTGATAGCTATATAAAAATCTTTGCATGAAGCAACCATTTTTTCAATAACAGAATATTGATCCTGGCTGAAACTTTCATATTCATCCATAAAAATAATTTTATTGTCAAAATATCCGTTTGAACTGGCTATTTTAGCAGCTTCGGCAAGGTCAGTTGTAAGATCTTTTTTATTAAGCTTTTCCATTTCAGACATGTATTCACCATATATGATACTTATATCCCTTGCTTTTAAACCAAGATCATCTTCTGAATTTCCAAGTTTTTCATAGAAAAGATCAGGCATAATTTCTGATTTTCTAAAATTATTTATAAGTTTAAAAATATCAGCTAAAAAATCATTTTGCTTTGCTTTTCTCTTGTAGTATACAAGACTTGAGTAAACGTTATCTATGCTTTTGCAGAGTATAATATATTTTGATATATCACTTGCATATTCAAGACCAAGAACACCTGTGCCATATTTTTTCAGTATATTTCTTGTCATAGATTTAAAACTTTCACAAGATATTTTACTGAATTTTTCAGCACCCAACATATCATATATGCTATTTTCATAAACAAAAGAATATTGTTCAGGTATAAGAGAAATTATTTCAGAATTATTTTCAGCTTCATTTTTAATAATTTTTTTTAAAGCTGTGCTTTTACCTGTTCCGGAACCACCATAATATATATTTATCAAAACAAACTCCTTCTATCCGCATATTTCAAGTATTGCATTTATATATAATCTTATGCTCTTTTTAAGGCTGTCAATTTTTATAAATTCATCATTTCCATGCATATTATTATTTTCACCTGGAAATTCAGCACCAAATGCAACGCCTCCATCAATGTCATGGACATATGTTCCACCGCCTATTGCAAGTGGAGAAGCTTTTTCACCTGTTTCATTTTCATAAACATTCAGCAATTTTTTAACGAATTCACTATCAGAGGAAACATAGTGATAATCTTCTTTAAGAACAAATTCACAGTCAAAGCCGTTTTCAACAAGCTTATCTTTGATTTTTTTAGTAATTTCTTCAATTTTTACATTTTTTGGGAATCTTACATCAAAATATCCTTCAAAATGATTATTTTTTATTTCGGCAACACTAAAAACACAAGTAGTTTCACCTGTTTCATCATCTTTGGAATAAATGCCAAGACCTCGACCATTATTTTCACCATATGGGAAAAGTTTTGCAATGTTTTTCCATACAGTTTCGTTTGTATTTTTTGATAAAGTATCAATAAGTTTTGTTAGTGCATTATCGCCTCTTTGAGGTGTTGAAGCATGAGCTGATTTACCATTTTCATTTATCACTAAACCACTTGAAAGCATTGCTTTAGCTTTTTCAGGTACAGCATTTATTATATTTCCGCCACATATTGAAGTAACTTTACTATTTTCAACATTACGAGAAAATTTTACTCTCAGCATACCCTTTTCAAAATTGATAACCGGAAAGTCTCCATCAGGTGTAAAGACATACTTTGGAAAAGACTCTTTTTTTCTATAGTATTCCATATCAGATGAACCATTTTCTTCATCACATCCGACAATGAATTTAAGTCCTTTTTTAAGCTTTATATCCATTTCTTTTATTATTTTCATTGCATATAAAACAGCAATTGCAGGTCCTTTGTCATCTATTGCACCTCGTCCATAAATTCTATCATCTTTTACAATGGATTCAAAGGGTTTTGTAACTGTCCAACCCGATTCATCAGCAGGAACAACGTCAAGATGACATAATATACCAAGTTCGGGATCTTTTTCATCAAAAGATATTGTTCCGGCGTAATTATCTATATTGTTAGTTTTAAATCCCATATTTTCAGCTTTTTTCAAAAATACTTCAAGCACTTTTGCACATTCTGAACCAAATGGCATTTTTTTATTATCGGATTTAATTGAAACACTTTTTATTGCTATTATATCTTTTAAATCAGATATAATACTATCAAATTCTTTTTCGATGTATTTATTCAATTCAATTTTTTTCATAATTTTCTCCTATGATAAACTTCTAAGTCTTTTTATTTGTCTTATATCTTCACCTTTAAATTCAAGGTATCTGTATGAAGCGAAAAGTCTTGATACTATTCTTTCTTCATATTTTTTTCTGATTTGTTCCATAGAAAGATTAGTACTTACTATTGTAGGAAGATTTCGATTTATTCTTGTATCTATTATGTTATATACCGCCGAAACATTAAATTGAGTATCAAATTCTGTTCCAAGGTCGTCAAGTATAAGTAAATCGGTGTCAAAAATAACAGATAATGTGTCAGTTTCAGTATCTCTTCCAAAATGCTCTCTTTCTATCTTTGAAAGCAAATTAATTATTGAGTCGTAAATTACCGAGTAACCTTTTGAAATTACTTCTGAAGCTATTGAAAGAGAAAGATGGGTCTTTCCAAGCCCTGTTCTTCCAGTCATAAGAATACTTTCAGAATTTTCTGAAAAATTTAATGCATAATTACGACAATACTTATAAATATTACACATTGTTTCATATGAATCATCATTATTAACAGAACTAGATTTGTAATACTCAAGATTAAATGAATCAAAGGTTGTAAGTTTTATATGTGCTGATTTATTCATATCTTCAACAGCGAGCTTATGGCATATCTCTTTCATACATTGACACATTTTTCCATTATGAAAACCTGTATCTTCACATATTTTGCAATAGTACTTTGTCTGCAAATAGTCTTCAGGATAACCGTTTTTTATCAGATAATTTTTTTTTAGTTGTTGACATCTTAAATTAAAGTCTTTCAGACTTTCCATTCTCTCTTCAACTCTGTCGTTATCTTTTATTATATTTATAAGTCTTTTTCCTGTTGAACATAACTGCTGGTCTATTGCTGCCATTTCCGGTATTTTCTTGAAAATCTCATTTCTGTGGAGTTCATTTTCAAATTCTGCTTTAGTCCGTCTTGCCTCTATTATTCTAAGAGCCTTTTCATTATATCTGTTTTCCATTATTTAATATCTCCAAAATTATTTGCAAGCTGTTTGTATTTTTCAAGGTCAGATTCGTCATCTGACGAATATTTTTTCTTATTGTTGTATTTTTTTAAATCTGCTGGTGTTTTTATTCCACTTTTTTCCCAATTCAAAAGAGTTGTATTTATATATTTGAAATTAACCTTATTTATTCTTTCGATAGCATTTTCATATGCAAGTTTTAAAATTTCATCAGAGTAACCTTTTCTGTGCCATAACTCAACAAATTCTTCTTGATTTGATGTCATTGCATTCTTTAACTTGAATAATTTGTATATTTTTGATTTATATGCATTTCCATTCATTAAAGTATCAACTTTTTGCGTAACATCACTTAGTTTAATAATTCCTTCTTCTTTCCACGATGAAGCTATTTGAACAACATAGTTTATATTCAATTTGCCTATGGAGCTGCAATATTTAAAAATGGTGACAATAGAAGCGTTTTCGTAACCAAGTTCATTATGTATATAAGAAATCCCTTGTATCTCCTGATTATTGAGTTTTCTTCCTATTGTCTTTTCTATCATAGAATGTACTTCTTCAAATTCTGCTTTACTTTTTGACATATCAGCAAGAGTTGAAGGAGATATTATGCTTTCTCTTGGTGTGTCAGTTGTTATTTTACCTGTGTTGATATTTTCAAATAAACTTGTTTTTTTCCAAAAATCAATAGAATCAGCAACAGCACTTTCTGATATATTTAAAAATTTTGCAGCTTGTGAAAATGATATATTTTGTCCGCTGTATCTCAAAAATAAAAGTAAAACTTTAAGTTGATTTTCATTTGCAAGTTTAAGGTATTTATCAACGGTTTCACAGGGAACACCAAACATTTTCCCAAAAGCACCACAATTTATATTTATTTCCATTATTTCACCTGTTTTACCTTTACTATTTCATTTTATCCATCAAATACTCTTTTCCGTGAGAACTATTTTTGAAACACTCATCTCTTATTTCTTGCGTAACCATATTAACTTCTTTCTCAAACTCTCTTGCTGAAATTCTTGCTGCACCTCTTCCAAGAATTATAATTTGTTCAAGACCATCTGATGTAGCAACCCTAACACGATAATTTTTTGATATTTCATGAGTAGTTTTCTCAATGTACATATCAGCTGTTTCGGCTTCTTTTGTGAATACAACATAAATGTTATCATACTTTGACTTACTGCCTTTTCCGCCTTTCACCTTGTATGCATCAAAAACAACAATAAGCAGACATTTCCTATAGGCTTGATAATTACTTAAAATTTCAAGAAGTCTGTCCCTTGCTGCACCAAAGTTTGAAACTGATATATCATTTAATTCTTTCCAAGCATGAATTACATTATAACCATCAACAAGAATACATTCTTTTAGAGCTTTTTTCTCATTATAAACATATCCATCAAGGGAAGATATTTTACCATGTTCTTTTCGTTCATATATTTTTGATTTGTTTCTGTTCTTACCAAACTCCCTGTTGAATATTTCTTCAAGTTCTTTTTCAGTTGCTTTATGTTGGAAGTAATCAAAATAATCATCAGATTCACGATTGTTTTTTTCTGGCTTTATGTAGTTGGCGATGTGCATATAATTTTCAACATCATACCATTTAACAAGAAATGCATTGCCATGACTGCAAAAAATAGAATCTGCACTATTTTCAAGGTCACTATCAAAATCATATTTTGTATTTTCAATTATCTCTTCTGAATTATGACAAGGTTTATATCCACATACGTTAAGTGAAATCTTTCCTTTGCCCTTAGTATATGAATTAAATTCAGTAATATATCCCTGCATAGTTGATGCAGGAATTTCACCACTAATAACAGCGGTATCATTTATTGTTTGCGGTTGTGAAAATGACCCATACCTTGTTTGAATATCAGACATAAGTCTGCCAATATTTTCTTTTGGAACTTCTATTTTAAAATTATAATAAGGTTCAAGAAGAACAGATTTATTTTTGGCAAGTCCATTTCTTATTGCACGATATGTTGCCTGTCTGAAATCTCCGCCTTCAGTGTGTTTTATATGAGCCTTTCCCGAAACAAGAGTTACTTTGATACCTGTTATAGGAGAACCTGTCAAAACACCTCTATGTTCTTTTTCAAAGATATGTGTTCTAATAAGTCTTTGCCAGTTTTTATCAAGAATATCTTCACTACATTTTGATTCAAAAGTTATTCCATCACATTTACAAGGTTCAATAAGCAAATGTACTTCTGCATAATGTCTAAGGGGTTCATAATGTCCAACTCCTTCAGAAATATCAGATATAGTTTCTTTATAGAGGATGTTTCCATCACTAAATTCAACATTTATGTTAAATCTTTCAAGAATTAAAGTTTTTAATATTTCTGTCTGAATTTCACCCATAAGTCTTACATGAATATCTTTATTACCAAAAACAATATGCAAAGATGGTTCTTCTTCTTCAAGAGTTTTCATTTTGTCAAACATATCATAAATATTTGTGTCATCAGGTAGAATCATTTTATAATTTAAAACAGGTTGAAGTATAAATTTATATGTATCTTTTTCAAATCCTGCACCTTCTCCGGCATACGTTGAAATTGGACCTGTGACAGCACAAACAGTACCAGCTTCGGCAACTTCAATCGCTTTGTATGAACTTCCTGAATATATTCTTATCTGATTGATTTTTTCAGTTCCAGAAGTGAAATTCAATGATTGTTTTACATTTAAAGCACCGCCGGTTACTTTTAAGAATGTAAGGCGGTTGCCTTGGTCATCTCTTTTGATTTTGAATACTCTTGCACCATTGTCAACAGGGTATTTTTTTTCTATTGTATACTTTTCAATTCCTTCAAGAAATTCGTCAATTCCTTTCAATTTTAATGCAGAACCAAAATAGCAAGGAATTATTTTTCTTTTAAAAATCGATTCTTTTATATCATCTTTAGTAATTTTAAGCGATTCAGAATATTTTTCAAGAAGTTTTTCATCGGAAAAGGCAATATTTTCTTTAAATTCTTCGGAGCCAGTATTTGTAAAATCCACACAATTGTTTGAAAGTTTATTTTTAAGCTCAGAAAGAATATTTTCTTTATTGAAATCGGGTGTATCAGTTTTATTTACAAAAATAAATACCGGAACATTGTAACTTTCAAGGAGATTCCAAATAGTATCTGTGTGTCCTTGAACGCCCTCAGATGCATTTATAACAAGTATTGCATAATCAACAACACTAAGAACCCTTTCTGTTTCAGCAGAAAAATCAACATGTCCGGGTGTATCAAGAAGAGTAATATTTATATCAGGTAACGAAATCTGTGCCTGTTTTGAAAAAACAGTTATACCACGTTCTCTCTCAATGTTATTATTATCAAGAAAAGCATCTTTATGGTCGACTCTTCCAAATTTTCTTATAGTTCCTGATTTATATAATAAAGCTTCAGATAAGGTAGTTTTTCCAGCATCAACATGTGCCAGAATTCCTATTGTAATTTTTTTCATTTTTTCACCAACTTATACAAAATTTATATCAAGAAAAGTAAAGCTGCCGCCCCTGAAATAAACATAATTCCTAAACCTACACAAAGTAAAACGATACCAGCAACACTACTTGAAGTAACAACTTTTTCTGCAAAAGCTTGTTTTGGATTTTTAGGATTGTAAAGAACTTTCATATCTGAGCCAATAGGCCATTTTTTATAGGCAAGTTCACGAAAATTATAGCTATTACCATTTTTGTTTACATAAAAAATATCATTATCAGAAACATAAATATTGTCTGAACTATACTCATTATTTTTTATATTATAGGTTTTTCTTGTATTTGCAATACCCTTGTAGTGGCGATATGCTCTATAAATATTTCCATCTGAATAAAATTCTGCTATAGGTGAAATATAAAATTTTCCATCACCTAATTTTTTGACTTTATAGTCAACAATTTTTCCAATAGTTTCCGAATCACATTTTTTTCTTAAAGTAATGTTATGTGTAAAAAAAGGTATTGATATTAAAGATATTAAAATACCTGCCAAACATACAAAAATGCATGATAATAATTCTGTTTTCATTTTTCCTCCATATTGATATAAATTGCGAATGATCAAAGCTGTACCTATTATATCACATTATATTTAAAATTGCAATATCCCAAATAATATTGCTTGATATATGTCAAAATTGTGCAAAATACCAAAATTATAAACTGCTTTATGAAAAAATAAAGTTTTACTTGAAAAAAAAGTATTTTAATGTTATAATTGAAGTCGATTGATTTCAAATGTTAATTTGTATTTGGACAATTAATTTTTAGCATTAAAAGCTGTCATTTAGGAGGTTAATGATGGGACAAGAGAA
>JALEJO010000031.1 GCA_022769365.1 Oscillospiraceae bacterium
ATGTCTTCCAGCAAATCCTTGCCAAGTTGCATTCGTGGCGATTCGCAATCGACAACCGTTAAACAGGTATCTGAATTAGCGTTGCCGTATGCAGTTAATGTTGAGAGGTCAACATATTTCTCATCGTCTTCTGTTAAAAGATTTCTTATTTTGATAGACATAACAAATATTTCCTTTCTAATAAAAATTTTACAAAAAAAGATACGACAGGCAATCATCATCAATACTTTTAAGCATTCAATTTTCAAGTTTCCATGATTGCCTATCCAGGCATTAAAGTTTTAAGGTGGCATCTGCCAAAGCATATTACCGCCCCCTTTCCAAAATTCATAATCAGAATAAGTATCCGATTATGTAAGCCGAATATGAATTTATACAGGAAAGGTTATTATTTATTTAAGTGAAATAAGCCTCAAATGATATATATATAATCAGGAAGTATTTCTACTTCGCTGTTACAACATACCATAGCTTTTTCTAATTATGTCTTTGGTTTATATGCCCATTATAGATGACATTTTAAAATAAGTCAATACTTTCAAAGTAAGTTCAGATTATTGCACAAATATGAATATTTTAACAAATTCCGACCCTGTTTTTACGCATTTTAAAGCGTTTCTAATGACATAAAGCACCCCTGAAATCAACGGTTGATTTTAACATCGAAAAAACGCCTATACGATTGTTATTCAGCATTAAAAAACCAGGTGGCTATAAAAATCAAAAAAACAGCAAAAAAATCTATCGTCAAAATGCACAAAAAATTCAGACATAATTTCCCTGTTAAAAATATACAGCTCATTACCTCATTGAAACCATTACAGTAAAAAATATATTATAATTTTATGCCTTTATATCATTCTGAGAATATTTCGGACTGCACCACGCTCATGTTTCGATTACTTTTATCTGTAAAAAAAATAACGCCACAACAATATTTTTATTGTTGTGGCATCATTTTCAGAGTGCTATTTATAATTTTAATACTCCTCAGCAAGAAGCATTGTGCAGTGGTCGCCGTCATCTATTATGTAGACTTTAGCTGTAACTGCCTTTGTTAATGCCGTCAGAATGTACGTCATATCAAACTTAGGCTGTTCTGATGTGTGCTTTATTACCTGCAAACCATTTTCAACACTAAGATTAAATACCTGCAACCAGTCTTTAGGCTCAGGCATATTATCCACAGCCTCCCACATGAATATCTGAATATCAATCGGAATTTCTGCATCAATCCCTCTTGTAAGGTATCTGCCTTTACTTCTCTCAAACATATCTTAAATTCTCCTTTTCATCATTTACTCTTGACTCAAAAATTCCATACAGCTCTCCTCTGCGGACTGTTACAGTTTCTTTAAGGTCATTGGTTATACCAAGACCGACATTAAGCTCTATTTTCAATTCATATGGAAATACTGTTATCTTATTTATGAACTGTTGCAGGAATGTTCTGTATTCCTCTGTACCTGATTCAATACCCTTATATTCTTTCAACAGATACTCAAAATCACTATACTGCATTTCATCATACTGGTGCATTTCCGAAAGCTGTACTTCAAGCTGAGTTTTGCGTTCTTCAAGTTCTGATGCCCTTGTAATTATGCTGTCATTGATTATGCCTTTTTCAATCGCCTTTGTGATATTTTCAAGACTTTCACAAACCTCTTTAAGCTCATTTTTAAGGTTAATGCTGTTATTCTCATAATTCTCATTGTAATTATTTATATACTTATTCAGCTTATTAACAACAGCTTTCAATGCTCTTACATTAAGGATTTTATTTGCAAGAAGTCTTTCAATGTATTCATCAAGGTAATCCTTATTGACTTCCTTATTCTGACAATGTATTCTTAATGTATTACAGCGGTATGTTGCAAGCCTTGTTTTATTTCTGCCCGAAAACCTCAGATTGCCCTGCATACGCTTTCCACAGACACCACAAAATATTTTTCCTGTCATGGCATAGAACTCTCTCGAATGATACTGCCCTGCATTTCTCCTGTTATCCTCTTTGCGTTTCTGAACACTGTCAAAAAGCTCCTTTGAAATTATTGCAGGACAGCCGTTTTCAATTCTTATTATCTTATCATCGGATTTAAGCCTGTTTCCGTTTCTTCTGCCGTTGCAGTCCTTGGAATCAAGCTTATTGAAGACATATGTGCCAGTATATTTTTCATTCCTGAGTATCTCAAACAAGGAATTTTTTCCAAAGTCACCTCCTCTCCTTGTTTTAAATCCCTGTTTATTCAATTCTTTAATTGGCCATGCGGATTGAAGAAATAGAAACACGAGGACAGAATCTCCGCCACTTTCAGGAAACGCTGGAATCCTTAAACGGACAGGTGACTGAATTCGATAGCGACCTTTGGGGTTCATTGGTTGATTACATCACGGTTTATGAGAACGGAG
>JALEJO010000071.1 GCA_022769365.1 Oscillospiraceae bacterium
GAGAAAAGAAGTTGCACTTTTTTACTTTTCATTAATTTGAAAACAGTGTATAATACATACATAAGCTAAAGCAAAAGCAAACAAAAAGAATTAAATGAAGAGAAAAGAAGTTGCACTTTTTTACTTTTCATTAATTCAGAAACAATGTATAATATATACATAAGCTAAATCAAAATTAAATTAAAAAAAAGTGGTTATGAAAGGAAAATTTACCATGAACAGAAATTTTGTAATAAGAACTTTATTTGAAGCAATGAACGATAGAAGAGAAATCAGTCTTGAAAAATTTGAATATATCTTCCCTGAAATCAACGAATCTGAATACGAAGAAATTATCAGTATTATGGCTGAAAATCACATCACACTCACAGAAATAGCAGATGATGAAAAAATATCAGTAAGCCGTTATATGGGTTCAGTTGAAAAACTTGTAAATCTTACAAATGAAGAACTTTGTTCTTTAATTCAGGACGGCAACGAACCTTCAAAAAATGCTCTGATTTCAAAGAATTATAATTTTGTACGTAAAATGGCAGCAAAATATATGAAAATATTCTTCAATTGTTCTCTTGATAATGAAGATCTTGAAATGGTTGGTGCAATGGCTCTTCTTAAGGCTGCACAGAGATTTGATTATAAAAAGGAATGCAGATTTATTACATATTGCCATTATTATTTAAAAGGTGCAATCATTCGTGAAATATTTGAAAATGGATACTCAGTAAGGATTCCTGTACATATGATGGAAAAGATATACAGAGCTTTAATTTGCAGAAGCAAGCATCCATACAGCACATATTTTGAATTATTACAAATTTTTACTAATTCAGAAAAAAATATGACAATCGAAAAATCAATTGAAGTATTTAAGTATATAAAAAATTATCTCAGAATTGAAAGTCTTGATCAACCAATAAATGAAGATGAAGATACATTCCTTGGTGATATGCTTGAAGATAGATCTGTAGATGTTGAAGAAATAGTTATGAATAACTTTATGAGAGAAGAAATCTTGGAAATAATGAGAGACAGACTCAGCAAACGTGAAATTGATATTCTTTGCAAAAGAAAAGGGTTTTATGGCAGAATTTATACTCTTGAAGAAATAGGATTTGAATTAGGTTTAACAAGAGAAAGAATTCGTCAGATTGAAGCAAAGGCTTTGAGAAAACTTAGATCACCTTTAGATGGATTCGCAGCGTAATTAAGAAAGGAAAAATTAAGATGAACAGATTTGTAGAAAACGTAATGAACGAATACACAAATGAAAAAACTTTATTTGTACTTGCAGGATATGAAGTGCCTGAATACAACTTATCAGATACAGTAAAAAATGGTTTTACAAGAGTATTGAAGCTTTGTTCAACCAATAAGCCTGTTATTTCATATGATGAGTATCTTCTGATAAAAGCTATGCTTTATGAAGCATTTGACAAGATAGTTATAATCAAGAATTCTCTTTATCATAATTTATTTCCGGTAATGGTAAATATAGATGATAAAATAAAAAAGTCACTTGAAAATCATTTTAATCCTGATGCAGGTCCCAAAACAAGCATAGAAGGAATAGAAAAATATCTTGATGTGTACAAGCATTTTACTTTAACTTCAGGTAATAATTTAGCTTGTGTATATAATGATGATGATGTTTCACAGAATGGAAAAGTTGAAATTAAAATTGAATCAGTTTCAGCATTAGATACAGAAGAAATTAACGAATTAAAAGATAGTACAGTTTGCAGAATAGCCACAGAAAAAGATTATCTTGACTTTGTTTTAAAATGTGAAAATTCAGAAGATATAGAAATATGTTCGATAGAAACAGAAAATCATGATAAAACTGCTGTAAGAAATTATATAGGTATATTAAATGGCAAATTTAACGGAAGAATACGAATCTATAAAAATTTAAATAGCAGAGAAAGATTAAAAAATGCAAATCCTGAAATAGTTGAAACTATGAAAAAGTACTGGAATTTTGATACATTCAGATCTTTCAGAACTTATGATGTTGATGTACTTGAAAGGGGAGAAAAGAAAATTGTCAACATATCACAGGAAGAAATAATCAATACTATAGTATTACAGGCAGAAAAAGCATCGAAAAATGAAGTTGCAGGCGATATATTTGTAACTGCACCAACAGGAGCCGGAAAGTCATTATTATTTCAGCTGCCTGCAATTTATCTTGCTGAAAAGTATGGTCTTGTTACACTTGTAGTATCACCGCTTATCGGACTTATGAACGATCAGGTTAAGTCATTAAATAGAAAGGGATATACAAAAGCAAGAACTATTAATTCAGATTTATCACCGGTTGTAAAGCAGGAAATACTTGATGATGTTGCGGAAGGAAAATGTGATATTCTTTATCTTTCGCCTGAATCTCTTCTTGGAAAAAGTGATATTGAACAGATTATAGGAAAAAGAAAAATCGGTATGGTTGTTATAGATGAATCACATATTGTTACAACTTGGGGTAAACAGTTCAGACCTGATTACTGGTTCCTTGGTGAACATATATCAAGAATAAGAAAAGCACAGAGAAACAGTGAAATTCCTTCTTCATTTGTTATTGCAACGTTTACTGCAACAGCTATTTACAGAGGAAAAGAAGATATGCATGGCGATACAATCTCAAGCCTTAATATGGTAAATCCGATTACATATCTTGGATATGTAAAAAGAGATAATATTTCAATTGATATAGACAATATTGAAACTAAAAGAAATAAAACAGAATATGAAAAAGATAAATTTAATTCTATAATTGATATTCTCAGAACTGCAATTATGAGAAATCAGAAAACACTTATTTATTTTCCGACTGTTGCACTTATCGAAAGGTTTGATTCTTATTGTTCAACAACATCTGTAGGAGATTATGTAGTTAAATATCATGGAAGAATGGACGGAAGTGATAAAAATGAAAGTTTTGAATTATTCAAAGATGGTGTAAAACCTGTAATGATTGCGACAAAGGCTTTTGGAATGGGAATAGATATTCCTGACATTGTTAATGTAATACATTTTGCTCCTACAGGAAATGTTTGTGATTATATACAGGAAATAGGACGTGCAGGAAGAGATACAAGTATTGAAGCACATGCAATATACAAGCATATGGCAAATGACTTTATGCATATAAACAGACTTCACGGACTTTCTGCAATAAAAAAATATCAGTTAATAGAGGTTATGAGAAAAATTCTTGATGTATATAATAGCAAATTGAGCGGTAAAAATAATTTTTTTGTCAAGAAAAATAATGGAATGATGATTGATGCTGAAAACTTTGCCTATATATTCAAAAGAGCAGGACTTGAATCTGATGATACTGATCTTATTAAAAAAGTAAAAACAGCAATGCTCCTTATTCAGAAAGATGCCGAAAGAAAAAATTATTCACCATTTCATATGAGACCTGAAACTATATTCAGATATGGATATTTCAATATTTCTGAAAGTGATATAAAAAAGCTCAACAAAGAATATTGTAATGTGTCAAAACTTGTATCAGAAGAAAAGGATATATACAAGGTTAATCTTGAAGAAATATGGAAAAAATCCTATTCACATAAAATGTCTTTTCCTAAATTCAAGTATCTTCTTTATACAGGAAGTGATGAACTTGAAGTAAATAAGGATTATGAATTAAAATCTGCAATTGAAGTTGATTTTCAGGTGAAAAATAATGGAGAAGAAAACTATGTATCAATTATTGATGCTTTGAAGTCGATTACAGGTGATTCGATTATAAGTGGAAAATATATCAATGTAAGAAGTATGATAGGCCAGCTTGCAGAAAAAACAGGTTTAAGTAAGTATGTAAGTGAGAATATAATTAATGTATTCATTGCATCAATTGATACATATACAAAAAAGTTTTCAAAAAGCATATCAGGAAAGTGCTATAATCCAAGACCTCAGCAAAGTGGCGAAATATCATATTGTTTTCTCAGTGGAATAGAAGCATTTTTCAGATGGGTAAGAGTAAACAAGAATAAGATTTTTTCGCATTCAGAAGAAGAAAAATTTTATGTTGTAAATGAAAAATATAATAAAAGTGCTGAAGTTTTAACTGTTCTTGGACTTCTTGAATCATTTGGTGTGTTAACATTCAGTTCAACAGGTGGTTCTGACAGTCAGATTTACATATATGTAAATGAAACAAAGAGTATGGAAATTGCTGTTAAAAGACCTGATACATATAAAAATAAACTTCTTGAAAACATAAAAGAACGCCACGAAGTATCTGTTAAAATGATGACATATCTTTATCAGAATAATTTAACAAGTGACGAAATATGGGAACACCTTGAAAATTACCTTCTTGGTAAACTTCCTGACGCAATTAAAGATGAAAATTGTGAAGATTTTAATTAAAAATATTTTTATTCAAAAAACATATTGAAATTTTCTTTATTTTGTGCTATAATAATAAAAAAATGAAAAGATGTTCTTGTATTTTATATAGGAACACTTTTCAATCAAGAGGTGAAAAGATTGTCTGAAAGTAAAAATATAAAAGACAGAAGTTCTATGAAAGATTTTGAATCTTTCAGAATTTATCTGAAAAAAATATACGAATATTGTTCGTTTAATGCTGATGATTTTAAAAATCTTGATGTTGAGATCGGCAAAAGCAAATATAATGACTATAAAAACAAAGCAATGAGTTTGTCAAAAAGCAAAGTTGAAGAACAGAAAGTAGGAAAGAAAAGAAACGTTCTTAAATATGATGTAAATCAATTTGAATCAAGCTATAATTTTTTGTCTAATGCTTATTTTTTCAGAACATTGACTGCTAATAAGATAGAATCAATATTATTTATCATTTCATATCTTGCTGTGAATGGTGAAGCATCTATGGAAAAAATTAAAGAAATATTGCAGGAATCAGAAGAAAGAAATGTAGAATTAATTGTAAAAGATTGTGTTGAATCGGGAATAATATATCGTGATGAAAATAAAAAATATAAAATTACGGGAATAGATGAAAAATTTATCAGTTCGGAAAATCAATTGAAAATTCTGAATTTTGTTGACTTTATGAAAGACTTTATATACCCTAATGCATTTGGATACTACTTATTTGAAGACTTGAAATATATATACGAAAAGTCAAACGGTGAATACATTTCTCCATTTCAGATTAAAAATCAATATTCGGCAAATATTCTTGATGAGGAAATTTTATGGAAAATAATAACTTCAAAAATTGAAAAGAAATATATTTCATTTGAATATAAAAACAAACTTTATAAAAGAGTGAATGCTGTAAAAATAATTGTTGAAAAACAAAAACATAGGATGTATCTTTTTGCATATTGTCCTAATGATAAGAACAAACCCGAAAAAATATTCAGATTAAGTAAAATATACAAAGCAGAAATTTCAAAAGATTCCACAGAAGAAGATCAGAAAATCCTTGAAAGAAAATATATTGAATATTCAAAAGATGCATTTATGGGAATTCCTGTATCTTCATCTGAAAAAATAAGTATTACTTTTAAGTTTGCAGGCAAGTTAAGGTCTGAAATAAAGGACTGTTTCAGTTCAGCAGAAATTTCAGATGATACAGCAAAAATAACAGTATCTGATTTGAAAACGGTTATTCCATGGTTTAAATCACATATCGGACTTTTGGAAATTATGGATAATCAGCAATTAAAAGAAATATTAGATGAAGAAATAAAGGAGATGAAAAAGCTTTATGGAGTTGTTTGATGCATATAAAAATAAGTTTCTGAATGCCTTTATTATTCTTACTGAAAGACTTTTAAATGGTGAAAAAATAAAAAAATATAATTTTCTTAATACTTTTTATCAACTTGCGAATGATGATACATATCAGGGAGAGGTATTATCAAATAAAGTTACCAGTGGCAAAAATGAATTTTTTGTTGTAGACAGTGATGGATATATGACACTCGATGAAAATTTTAAAGTACCATACAAAAATATTACACTCAGATTATTTACAGAAAGCGAAAGATTATGGCTTAAAGAGGCACTTAATTCCAAAATAAGCAACATTTTCTTTAATTATTCAGAACTTAATGAATTTGATGCAGAAAGAGGTCTTTTGTGGTATTCGTTTATTGATGACAAAAATATAAAATCAAATTATAATCAGAATTTAAAAAAGAATATGAAAGTATTGCTTGAGGCAATAAACAGCAGGAAAAAAATAAAATATACATATAAAAAGACTAAAAAATTAGAGTATGAATGTTTGCCTGTCAAAATAGAATATGATAACAGAAAACAGCGGTTTTATGCTATATTATGGAACGGTTCAAGAATGATAAAATCGATTTTATCCAATATGATTAATGTTGAAATCACAGATAAATATGATGATGAAAATTATTCTGTTTCAGAAATTATGAAAAAAAGAAGAAATAAAGAACCTGTTGTTTTTTACGTCAGTGACAAAAGAAATCATAATGCAATAAACAGGGCAATAGAAACTTTTTGCGTATATGAACACATAATTGAAGAACAGGAAGACAGCACAATAAAATGTACAATAAATTATTATGATATAGATTCAGATTTATTGCTTGATGATATATTGTCTTTTGGGGCAGATATAAAGGTTGTATCTCCTCAGAATGTGGTTGAAAAAATAAAAATAAGATTGGAAGGTATTTAAAAATGGCTAAAAATGCAAGACAGTTAAGAGAAGAACGTGAAGCAGCAAGAAGAAAAGCTATCAGAGAAAAAGCTGGTGAAAGAATGAGAATTGAAGAGGAAAGAAAAAAAGAACAGCAAGCAGCTGAAGAAGCTGAAAAAATTAAAAAGATGAAAGAAGAAATGCCGCCAAAAGGTGAAAGAAAATCACTTGCAAAAGCTATTGGTGTAAAATCAACTTTTGTTGTTGGTGATAAAGTATATATGACATCTTTTGGTAAGGGAAACGATGCAATAGTTGAAAAGAAGGTTGAAAATAATAGTTCAGAAGACATTACTATACCGCCAGCTTTTGAATTGTCAGAAGTTACAGATGAAAAATATACTGTTACAGGCGGAAGAATAAAAGGTCTTGAAGTAACAGTAGACAACCCTGCACATTATAAAGATAAACCAAATTTAAGAGTAAGAAATGATTCACTTTGCCTTAAACCAAAACTTGAGGAACGTTTTTATGGAAAGACATTCCCTGATGATAACATACATATTCAGTTGATCTACAATATTCTTGATATAGAAAAGATACTTGCTGTGTATTCATCAAATGCTGTGTATGTTTTGAATAATATTCTTGACTATGAACTTAAAGCAGAGAATAAGGATTACATAAGCAGTTTAAACTGTGATCTTACTTTTGAAGAATATGAAAATAGAAAAAGTAAAGACGTTCTTGATATTTTCTATAATTTTGCCGACAGCAGTAAGCTTTACTATTTTGGTGAGGCATTCTGTACAACTGAAAAAAACAAGACAAGACTTAAAAGCTATGATGAAATATATGAAATAACAGCACTTATCGCCCAGCTCAGACAGTGGTGTTTTCATGATGAAGGTGAAAATAAGCAGGGTTGGCTTTATAATCTTGAAAGTTTAAAAGATAATTTCAAGTACACACTCGACGATTTGTATAGAGCACCTATTAACAAAATCAACAGAAATTTCATTAAAACAAACAAGGTAAACCTCCTTATTCTTGCTGACATATTCAGAGATGAAAGCAAAGAAAAACTTGCCAAGGAATACTATGATTTTCTTGTTACTAAAAAGCAGAAAAATATGGGATTTTCTATCAAGCATATACGTGAAATTATTGCGGATTCTTTCTGTGATACTTTAAGAGATCAGAAATATGATTCAGTTAGAAGCAAGCTTTATAAGCTTATCGACTTTGTTATTTATCATGACTATCTTAATGATGACAATTTAACACAGAATATGGTGAACAAACTCAGAGCCTCGATTATTGATGATGAAAAGGAAAAGATATATCTTGAAGAATCTGAAGAAGTATTTAACAGACATAAAGATGATATTGATTTGATCTGCAATGCAGTTGTTGGTTCAAGTATAAAAGAATATCAGAAAGATAATTCTTTGAATGGATTTGAAAGCAAAATAGAAGATATAAAGCTTGATGACGGAAGTCATGACAGCTATTTTGTAAAACTTATGTATGCACTTACAATGTTTTTAAGCGGTAAAGAAATAAACGATTTACTTACAACCCTTATAAATAAGTTTGACAACATAAGAAGCTTTAATCAGACGATTAATGGTCTGAAACTTGACAACGAATTTACAGACAGATATAGTTTCTTCAAAAACAGTGACAGAATTTATGATGAACTTGTAAAACTCAACAGCTTTGCAAGAATGACTGATGTTGATGTAAGTGCTAAAAAACAGATGTTTATAGATGCACTTGATATACTTGGAATAAAAGGACAAAAAGAGGAGATTGAAAAATTTGTACAGAGTGAAATGCTTGGATATGATGCAAATGGTAAACCTCTTAAAAAGAAAGGTGAAAATGGTCTTAGAAACTTTATAATAAATAATGTTATCGACTCAAAGAGATTCAAATATCTTATAAGATACGCTAATCCGAAGAAGATAAGAGCTGTTGCACAGAGTACTGTTACGGTAAGATTTGTTCTTGACAGTATACCAGAATCGCAGATAGACAGATATTATATTTCCTGCACAGGAAATAAAGATGTTAAGAACATTTCAAAATCTGAAAAGGTAAAGGAACTTGCTGATATTATTTCAAATATCAATTTCAATCAGTTTAAAAATGCTGACAAATATCAGAAAGCAAGAGCAGACAAACCGGAAGATAAGAGTGCGATGGCAGAACTGAAACGAAAGAATCAGGCTATAATACGTATATATCTTACTGTTATGTATTTGCTTTTGAAAAATCTTGTAAACATAAACGCACGTTACATTACAGGTTTCCATTGCGTTGAAAGAGATGCTGAACTTTATGGTGTTGAAATTACAAAAAAGAGCGGCAAAAGAAAATTCAAGAACTTCCGTTTGCTTACAGCAGACATAATGAATATTGAATGCAACTCAACAAATGGATTTGCTTTTGAAGAAAATCCGAACCCTGCTGATGCTGAAAAGTGTAAAAACGTTTATCTCAGAAAGAAAAAGAGATATATGCAGGTTTACACTAATATGAAAAATTCTGATGCTGTAATGGTAGCTGATTTCAGAAATTCTGTTGCACACTTCAGCTTCATCAGAAATATAAATGTATATATCAAAGATATAGCTTATATCAACAGCTATTTTGAACTCTACCATTACTTATCGCAGAAATATCTTATAGGATTCAGCGAGTATAAAAAGGATAATAGTAAATTCTTCTCTGAAAAAGTTTTAAGATATGCTGAATCAGTTGAAAAATATCACACATACAACAAGGATTTTGTCAAGGCTTATTGTGTACCTATGGGATATAATATTCCAAGATATAAAAACCTTACAATAAACGAACTTTTTGATATGAACAACTGCGTACTTAACGAGAAAAAAGAAAAATAATTTCTGAAATTGTTCCACACTTTTTTTCGTGACGACTCCTTTGAAATAGTGTATAATTATATCATAAGATAAATTAAAACACATTTCAAAGGAGTTTATTATTATGAGAGAAGTTAAAACATCATGGGTTTACTGCAAAAATTCAGGCGTAAAGGGTAAGATTGACTTTTTTATTATGTCAGGATCAGAAAAGAAGTACCTTTTCAGTCAGAAATACAAAAAAGGAATGTATAATCATTACAAAGACGGATTGAGATATAACGTTGCCATTGATTATTCAAAAACGCATAATGATTCAGCGATAAAGAACGTTATAAAAAGAATACGTTCAAGTGTTGAATATGTTGTTAAACATGAAAACTTTTATGTTCCTGAAAAGGCTGCTGTCTGATTTTTGGAGGTGAATGACTATGAATACAGGTTGGAAAAAAATTATTATAAACAGTAATTCAGATCTTAGAAAATCATCGGGATTTTTAATAATAAAAAAAGATGACGCAGAAATAAAAGTTCCGCTTCATGAAATAAGCACATTGATAATTGAAACAACACAGGCAACTTTTTCATCGGCATTGATTAATTCATTAATTGAAAATGAAATCAGAATTATTTTTTGCGATAAAAAACATAATCCATCGCATGAAGTTGTATCATATAGTTCAAATACATATTTTCCTGAAAGATTAGGCGGTCAGATCGAGTGGGAAAATACCAATAAAAATAATATCTGGTCGGAAATAATAAAGCTTAAAGTTTCAAATCAGGCATCTTTGCTAAAGAAATTTAATATAGAAGAATATTCAAGACTTGAAGATATAGAAAAAGAAATTGATGATGAAAGTGCAAATTCTTGTGAAGCTGTTGCTGCAAAGATATATTTCCGTTCAATATTCGGTTCGATTTTCAACAGAAGAACAGAAAGCAATATTAATGCTGCTTTAAATTATGGATATTCAATAATTTTATCGGAAGTTAACAGGGCAGTTGCAAGTCATGGATACAGTACAAGTATTGGAATTAATCATCATAGTTCTAAAAATCCGTTTAATTTTTCATGTGATTTGATGGAGCCGTTTCGACCTTTTGTTGATGAAATTATATGCATAAATGGTGATAGAGAACTTGACAGAGAATATAAGAGTAAACTTATTAAAGTTACAGAAAAGGAAATACGTTACAATGGAGTTGTGACAACAATTTCAGATGCAATAGACAGGTTTGTTTGCAGAATAACAGATTGTCTTAATAGGGGAATATCGACTGATGAAGAGATAGGTTTTGTTTGTTAAAAATAAACAGTTGATATAGATATATGATGTGAATTGATTAATATTTATTTCATATTTAGAGAATCATATAATATAGATAAAAATTATACTCACAAAAAAATTTCTTAGCACAAATTATAATAAAACTCTTGACTTTATCCAATTTATATGATATAATAGAGCTAATTCAAGATGATTTTGTTTGTCTTGAAGAACTAAACCCCCTACAAATGTAAGGGGTCTGAAACAAATTCAGAAAAGTTTTCTGAGAGTGCTTTCCGAACTAAACCCCCTACAAATGTAAGGGGTCTGAAACATAAAAAGTATGTGATGTTTTGTAAAATAAAGAACTAAACCCCCTACAAATGTAAGGGGTCTGAAACTACTTTCTGTCGTCAGACAGTCGGCGGCAAGGAACTAAACCCCCTACAAATGTAAGGGGTCTGAAACCCGTTCGTTTTGCTTGACCCTGTGCTCTCTTTGAACTAAACCCCCTACAAATGTAAGGGGTCTGAAACTTCGGTAGTGATGCTGTCGGGAGCGGTTGTGGGAACTAAACCCCCTACAAATGTAAGGGGTCTGAAACTAAATTTTTTCTCCAGTTTTAATATCCACAAAGAACTAAACCCCCTACAAATGTAAGGGGTCTGAAACTTAAGTTGTTTTTCTGTAGCAACTATCTTGCAGAACTAAACCCCCTACAAATGTAAGGGGTCTGAAACTTGGCGTAAATTTTTTCTCCCGTTTCGATGTGAACTAAACCCCCTACAAATGTAAGGGGTCTGAAACTGTTTCATTATTTTTTATATTCCTTTCTGACGAACTAAACCCCCTACAAATGTAAGGGGTCTGAAACTTCAAAGCTTTTGCAAGCTTGTAGACTGTTTCGAACTAAACCCCCTACAAATGTAAGGGGTCTGAAACAACAGCTGAATTTTTTCGTTGTAGTCCTTTGTGAACTAAACCCTATGAATGTAGGTTTAAATTTAAAATAAAAAAAGTCCTCCGATTTGGAGGACTTTTTTGCACTTTTTTTCTTTTTTTCTTCAAAAACTTATGGTATAATATAAGCATAAACTAAATGATAAAGAGGTTTAGCATTATGAAAAATAAATCAGGCGTTATTGTAATATCTTTTGATCTGCCAATGGAAACAAAAAAGAATAAAGCGGATTATAGAAAATTTCTTTCTGAACTCAAAAAGAGAGGTTTTCTGCATATGCAGAATTCACTTTATTATAAAAGGGTGCATAATTTATCAAATATAAATGATGAAAAAAATATAATACAGGAATACGCTCCTGAAAA
>JALEJO010000079.1 GCA_022769365.1 Oscillospiraceae bacterium
ACATTTTATACCAAAATGCAACTTTTTTGTATAATTGTGAGTAAATACAACAAATTGGTATAAAATAAGTTAAATATTGTGATTTACAAACACAAATCGATATGTTATAATGAAGGCAAAGAAAGGCATGAAGCAAATTCACAAATTAGGAGGTAATTATATGCTGAAAAGAAAAATTAAAGTTTTTGCTGTTATTGCGGCATTCACATCTACGATAATTTCAATGACAGGATGTGAATCATCAAACACCAAAAATGGTGTTACAGAAATCACAATGCTTCAATACAAACCGGAAGCTGTAGAAGCTTTTGAGAAAATTGAAGAAGAATTCAACTCAACACACGATGATATTCATCTTACTATTGAATCACCAAACCAGGCGATGACAATTCTTAAAACTAAGCTTGTCAGAGAAGATGCTCCTGATATTGTCGGAATAGGCGGCGATATCAACTATTCAAACTTCCTTGATGCTGATTTATTCCAGGATATTTCAGACCTTGATGCAACACAGGAAATAAAACCTGCATATGTTGAAATTCTTAAAAATCTTGAGTATATACCTCAGGACGGAATATATGCTCTTCCTTATGTTGGTAATGTGGCAGGTATTCTTTACAACAAAGATATGTTTGAAGAAAACGGTTGGGAAATTCCTACAACATGGACAGAATTCACAGATCTTTGCAAGGAAATTCAGAGTACAACAGATATATATCCGCTTTATTTCGGCTATAAAGATACATGGACAACACTTGCTCCTTGGAATGCTCTTGCAGTAGGACTTGCAGATGCAGATATTTGTAATCAGGTAAATGCCGGAACAAACACATTCAGACAGGGCTATGAAGAAGTTGCAGTAAAGGATAAAGAACTTCTCCAGTATGGTGAACCAAATCCTTACACATACAGCTACAATGATGCTTGTACAGCTTTTGCAAGAGGCGAATCTGCAATGTATACAATTGGTAACTATGCAATCCCTCAGATTCTTTCAGTTAATCCTGATATGAATATCGACTCATTCACATTCCCTGCAAACGAAAAAGAAGAAGACAATGTTCTTAACTCAGGTATTGACCTTTTGTTCAGCGTTATGAAGGATTGTGAAAACAAAGAATCAGCTTATGAAGTTATGGACTTCTTATATCAGGACAGTACAATTCAGATATACCTTGACAATCAGGGCGGTCTTGCTTGTAAGAATGGCGATTTTGCAATTCCTGAAACACTTTCAGGTATGAAAGAATATATCGAAAACAACAGAATGTCAGACTATCACGACCACCATTATCCAAGTGAAATGAGCGTTGATGCTATGATTCAGACATATCTTATTGATGACAAAGACAATGATGTTGACACATTCCTAAATAAGTTTGATAAGGAATGGAAGAGATACAACAGAGATATAATTGCTAAAATTGAAAAATATAATGAGGAGGAGAAATAAATATGAAAACTAAAAGTAAACTTGGCAGAAACAGAACGTTTGTTGCAATAATAATTCCGATTCTTATTTTCTTTGCACTTTTCAACACAGTTCCACTTTTGGTTGGTGCATTCTACAGCTTTACAAACTACAAAGGATATGGTTCATATGACTTTGTAGGATTCAGAAACTATATTGACCTTTTCTCAGACACAAGAATACTTAAATCATATCTTTTCACACTTAAATATGCGATATGCGGTACAATTCTTATAAATGTTTTAAGTATAATCCTTGCTCTTGGTTTAAACAGCAAGATAAGATGCAAAGGATTGCTCAGAGGTCTTTACTTCACACCTAACGTACTTGGCGGACTTATCATAGGTTACATCTTCAGCTTCTTCTTCACATATGTTGTTCCTGCAATAGGCAAGGCACTTCATATAGGATTCATTGAAAATTCAATCCTTGCAAGTGAAAAATGGGCGTGGGTAGCTGTTCTTATCGTAGGTGTATGGCAGGCAGTTGCAATGAACACAATCATTTATATATCAGGTCTTCAGACTATTCCTTCAGATATAACAGAAGCAGGTATGATAGACGGTGCAAATTCATGGCAGAGATTCTGGAAGCTTATCTTCCCAATGCTTTTACCATTCGTTTCAATCAATCTTGTTTTAAGTACAAAGAATATGCTTATGGTATTTGACCAGATCGTATCATTGACAGGCGGTGGTCCTGCACAGAGTACAGAATCAATTTCATACCTCATCTACAACAACGGTATGAGCGGCGGACAGTTCGGTTATCAGAGTGCAAACGCAGTTGTATTCTTCATTCTCATAGTTGCATTCTCAATTGTTCAGCTTGTTATGAGTAATAAAAAGGAGGAACAGTTATGATAAAAAAATCAGGTAAAGTAAAAGATTTTAACATAGGGTTAACTATTCTTTTATTCATTGGAAGTATAACAATACTTTTCCCATTATATATGGCACTTGTCATAGCACTTAAAGACCCTTCAGAAATGACAAACGACGTAGCCGGTGCTTTGAGTTTCCCATCTGTTCTTAAATTCAGTAACTTCTCAGAAGCTATGAAGGTAACAAACTTCTGGCATTCACTTGGAAACAGCTTAATTATCTGTATTACAACAATTGTCCTTTCAATCATAGTTCATTCACTTGCAGGATATGTAGTTGGAAGAAGTATGGCAAGAAAAAAAGGTTTCAAGTTTGCTTATTTCTATATTGTAAGCGGTATGTTCGTACCATTTGCAATTCTTATGATGCCACTTGTTAAAGAAACAGCAGTCCTCGGACTTTCAAACAAAATCGGTGTTATACTTCTTTATGTTGTATTCTATATGCCTATGAACGTAATGCTTTACAGCGGTTATCTTAAAAACGTTCCAATGGCACTTGAAGAAGCAGCAACAATTGATGGTGCTTCACATTGGAAAACATACTGGACAGTAATTTTCCCAACAATGAAACCTATGCACGCAACAGTTGCAGTTTTAACAGCACTTGGAACATGGAATGATGTTATGACACCACTTGTAATACTTGCAGACACATCAGACACAACGCTTCCTCTTGCACAGCTCAACTTCCAGACACAGTTCGGTACAAACTATAACCTTGCATTTGCTTCGTATATACTCGCACTTATTCCTATTGTAATATTCTATATTATTTGTCAGAAGCAGATTATCAGCGGCGTTACAAACGGTGCAGTTAAGGGATAAAAGGAGATTAAAGGAATGAAACTGAATAACAAAATAATGCTTATAACCTATGCAGACAGTCTTGGAAAAAATTTAAAAGATCTTAGCAGCATACTTGATACACATTATAAAGACGCTGTTGGCGGTGTTCATGTTCTTCCGTTCTTTCCTTCATCAGCAGACAGAGGCTTTGCCCCTGTCTGTTATGATAAGGTAGACCCTGCATTCGGAGATTTCAGTGATATTGAAAAGCTTTCAGAAAAATATTATCTGATGTTCGACTTTATGGTAAATCATATTTCAGCACAGTCTGAATATTTTAAAGACTTCCTTAAAAACAAGGATAAATCAAAGTATAAAGATATGTTCATCAGATATAAAGATTTCTGGGAAAACGGAGAACCAACACAAAAACAGGTTGATTTAATATATAAACGTAAGCCGAGAGCACCATATATTGATGCAAAGTTTGCAGACGGAACAACAGAAAAAATCTGGTGCACATTCTGTGAAGAACAGATAGACCTTGATGTTTCAAAACAGATGACAATTGATTTTATTAAGAATACAATCAAAAATATGTGCAGTCATGGAGCATCTGTTATAAGACTTGATGCGTTTGCATATGCGATAAAGAAACCTGATACAAACTGTTTCTTTGTTGAACCTGATATATGGAATCTTCTTTATGATATTGATAAAACGGCAAATGAAGCAGGAGCAGAAATACTTCCTGAAATCCACGAACATTACACAATTCCGCTTAAAATAGCAGATAAAGGTTTCTGGATTTATGACTTTGCACTTCCTGTTTTAACTCTCCATGCACTTTATAATCATACAGGCGAATATCTTAAAAAGTGGATGGAAAAGTGTCCTATGAAACAGTTTACAACACTTGATACCCATGATGGAATAGGTATTGTTGATGTAAAAGACCTTATTCCTGATGAAGATATTGAAAAGATAAAAGACCAGATGTATAGTCAGGGTGCAAATGTAAAAGCAATATATAATTCAGAAAAATACAACAACCTTGATATATATCAGGTTAATACAACCTACTATTCAGCACTTGGAAATAATGACAAAGCTTATCTTCTTGCAAGAGCAATACAGTTCTTTGCTCCCGGTATTCCGCAGGTATATTATGTTGGAATGCTTGCAGGTGCAAACGATATTGAACTTCTTGAAAAAACTAAAAACGGCAGAGATATTAACCGTCATTATTATTCAGTTGAAGAAGTTGAAGAAAATCAGGAAAGAGAAGTTGTTAAGGAACTTAAAAAGCTTATGATTTTAAGAAATACAGATCCTGCATTTTCTCTTGAAGGAAATATTGAGATAGAAACAGAAGATGACAAGCTTGTTATAACAAGAAGTTATCTTGATAATAAAATTACACTTAAAGCCAATCTTACAACGTATGATTTTGAAATCGTACATTAGGAAATAAAAAGGAGGCACAATATGTCTGTTATTTTCAAGGATAATATATTCACAATTGAAACAAAGAACACAATGTACCAGATGAAAGCCGATAAGTTCGGAGTTCTTCTTCATTTATGGTATGGAAAGAAAACAGAACAGGATATGAGTTATTTACTCAACTATGGTGATGTTGGATTTTCAGGAAACATAAACGACAGCGGAAACGAAAGAACATATTCCTGCGATACTCTCCCTCTCGAATATTCAGCAATTGGAAACGGCGATTATAGAACACCTGCACTTGTTGTTAAAAATGCAGATGGCAGCAAGGCAGTTGACCTCAGATATTTTGACCATAAAATCAGCAAAGGCAAGTATTCAATAAAAGGTTTACCTGCGGTTTACGACGAAAAAGACGAAGCAGACACACTTGAAATAACACTTAAAGATAAGTTTTCAGAAACATATGTAACATTAAAATACGGTATATTTGAAGAATACGATATAATAACAAGAAGCGTAACAATTAAAAATAAAAATGAATCGGATATTATCCTTGAAAAGGCGGCATCACTTTGCCTTGATATAACGGAAAATGTGCCTGACCTTATTCATTTTCACGGCAGACACTGTGTTGAAAGAATGTTTGAAAGAACAAAACTTCACCACGGCGTAACGGAATTTGGAAGCAGAAGAGGAACTTCGAGTCACCATAATAACCCTTCATTTATTCTTGCAGATAAAAATTGCACAGAAGATAAAGGAAAATGTTACGGATTTGTATTTATGTACAGCGGCAGTTTTAAAACAGAAATTGAACTTGATCAGCTTGATCAGACACGTTCAATAATGGGAATAAATGAAGATTTGTTTGAATGGACACTCAAAAAAGGTGATGAATTTGATGTTCCTGAAGTTATTATGAGTTTTTCACCAGACGGATTTGAAAAACTTTCCCATAATTTCCATCACATAATCAGAAATAATGTATGCAGAGGAAAATATAAGACTTGCGAAAGACCTGTTCTTATAAACAACTGGGAAGCAACATATTTTGATTTTGATGAAGAAAAGATTTATAAAATTGCAAAACAGGCATCTGAACTTGGTGTTGATATGATGGTTCTTGATGATGGCTGGTTTGGAAAACGTGATACAGATAATTCTGGGCTTGGCGACTGGTTTGTAAATGAAAACAAAATAAAAGGCGGACTTGGAAAACTTGTTGAAAGAGTAAAGTCAACAGGAATGAAATTCGGCATATGGTTTGAACCCGAAATGATTTCAGAAGACAGCGACCTTTACAGAAGTCACCCGGAATGGGCAATAAAAATTCCAGACAGAGATCCTGTTCGTGGAAGAAATCAGCTTGTTCTTGATATGTCAAATCCTGATGTAACGGATTATCTTTATAAATGCATTTCAGATATTCTTGAATCTGCTGATATTTCATATATCAAGTGGGATATGAACAGAAGTATATGCGATTGGTACAGCAGTATTCTCGGAAGTAAATATCAGGGAGAATTGCCGCACAGATATATACTTGGACTTTATGACCTTCTTGAAAGAATAGAAAAAGCATATCCTGATGTTTTATTTGAAGGATGCAGCGGCGGCGGCGGAAGATTTGATGCAGGTATGATGTATTACACACCTCAGATATGGTGCAGTGATGATACAGATGCTTTTGAAAGAACAAAAATTCAGTATGGAACATCTTTCTTCTATCCGATTTCAACAGTTGGTTCACACGTTTCAACAGTTCCTAATCATCAGACAGGAAGAGTTATATCAATGAACACAAGAGGCATTGTTGCAATGGCTGGTTCATTCGGATATGAACTTGATTTAAATCTTATCTCAGATGAAGAAAAGGAAGCCGTTAAAGAACAGATAAAGAATTTCAAAAAGTATGGACCAATAATTCACAATGGAAAATACTACAGATTAACTGATACAATGAATGATAATGTTTCAGCCTGGGAATTTGTGTCAGATGATAAGAGTGAAGCATTGGTACAGGCTGTTGTTTATCGCAGCAAACCAAATTACAAGCCTGAAGTTGTTGTACTCAGAGGACTTGACGAAAATAAAAAATATAAGTGTGAATTTGGAACATACACAGGTGCATCACTTATGAACGGGGGCATACCTCTTAAAACAGGTCCTTCATATTTGAATGGCGGAATTGTTCTTCCTGCAAAACAGGACGACAATAACGCATATATGATACATCTTGAAGAATGTTAAAATAAAGTTTAATAATCTGCCTTAGCGGAATAAAATAAATTGTAAGTAAGAAAAAGCGGGACTGACCCCGTCAGTCCCAAAAATTTCAGAGGTGTTTTTATGGATAAGGAAAAACTTAAAAGAATCATAAAATTTGACGGAATGAACGATAAATTTGCAGATATTTATAACGCAACACATCAGGAAACTGAATATCAGAAAAGAAGATATGTTGAAGCAATAGAAGAATTTGAAAAGTATTTTCCTGAAAATGATGATATAGAAATTTACTCTGCACCAGGAAGAACTGAAGTTTGCGGAAATCATACAGACCATCAGAACGGATGTGTACTTGCAGCTGCAATAAACCTTGATATAATTGGTGTTGTTTCTTTCAATGAAAGCGGACTTATTCGTTTAAAATCAAAAGGATACGATAAAATAGTAGTTGATACAGGAAGTCTTGCAATAAGAGAAGATGAAAAAGGAAAATCGGATGCACTTATAAGAGGAATACTCTATAAATTTGCACAGCTTGGTGTTGCAGTTGGCGGATTCGATATTTACACAACATCTGATGTATTAAGCGGAAGCGGACTTTCATCATCAGCAGCCTTTGAAAATCTTTTCGGAACAATTATAGATTTAAAATACAATGACGGAAAAGCAGGGGCAGTTGAAATAGCAAAATACGGACAGTTTGCTGAAAATAAATTTTTCGGAAAAAACAGCGGACTTATGGACCAGATGGCATCATCAGTCGGCGGATTTGTTTATATAGATTTCAAAGATAATGAAAATCCTGTTATTGAAAAAATCGATTCAATTTTTGAAAAAAGCGGTTATTCAATAATAATCACAGATACAAAAGGCAGTCATGCAGATTTAACAGACGATTATACAGCTGTAAGAAGCGAAATGGAAGAAATAGCTGCATATTTCGGCAAAAAAACACTCAGAGAAACAGATGAGTCAGAATTTTTTGCATCTATAAAAAAACTTAGAGAAAATCATTCAGACAGAGCAATACTTCGTGCAATTCATTTCTTTAATGAA